>CALUTN010000029.1 GCA_944323665.1 Candidatus Gastranaerophilales bacterium
GCACTTCTTTAGCAGGTTCCCATATGTAAGAGCACACTTCGTGTGCCCTGAAAGCCTTGTGGGGCTTAGAGTTTGGCCCCCCCCCCCCCGCAAAACTCAGTATTCATGCGGGTTTCAGCCACTTTGACCCGTGGAATGCACAAGGCACCGCGTTGATAAGACGTTAGGACGTTAAGACGATAAGACGTGTCTTGGATTTGCTCCACGCTCGGAAGGTTTCGCTTTTTAACCTGCGGTTCAACTCCGCTCAATTTCCTCGCTATCCGGACTCGCTTATTTGCGTTGACTGCACTTCTTAAGCAACCTTTAATATGTAAAAGTGGACTTCGTCCACCCGTACGCAAATCCGCTAAGTCCATATCTGTATGCGGGCTACGCAAAGATTCCATTATGGCTTTATTTAATATATTGTTTCTGTTTAGGTGGTAATTCCAACCTACATTTTGTTCTTTTCGGTCCTGCAAACTTCCTGTCATACAATTCCTCTGTGTTTATCTGTTCATATTTCTATTATTACATATGTCTCTAAATTTTTCAAGTCCTTTTTGTGAAAAGTGAGTGAAGTGAGTGGGGTGAGTATAGTGAGGAAGTGTTTAATCAATTAGCCAACATGAAATGCCATATTGCCTAATTTATTGTAAATACTTTACTCACCTTAGTCACCCCACTCACTTCACTCACTTTTGTAACAACCGTTCACTGTTCACTGTTTACAATGCTCGTATGATTGATTTAATATTTGTATCAGTAACCTTCAAAAGCGCAACTGTTTTTGTATTTTCATCCAGACTGCCCAATTTTTTCAATATTTCGGCTGTTTTTAATATTAGTGTCTGATTATTTGCCTTCAACAACTCCCGTACTGCATAAATATCCTCCGTAAAATCCAGTGCTGTATAGACAAATGGGCTGTTTTCACTCAATTCTGCTTTAATTAGTTGTTCCAAGTTCTTTGTGTCTATATCATAAAGAAGTTTTTTGATATCCAGAATTTCGTTTTTTGTATCCTTATCTTCATCATAAAGATATTCGTCATTCTCTGTCAAAGTATTAAATTTTTCCCGGGCGTTTAAAAGCACGACAGCGGCTTTACTGTCTTCATCCCTGTAAATCAGACGCTCAAAAACTTCAAACAGTTCATAATCAAAAACACACGAAAGCGGGATAATTTCACCCAGACCATTAATAATATTGTTGATTACAAGCAAAGCGCCGGTATAATCGCTGTCTAAAAGCGAAAAAATATTTTGTAAATACGGTATTTCGCCTGCAATATTTTCACTCATTGATGACGATTGCATTGTTTCTATAATAAATGGTATTGCGGAGATATCACCATATGCTGACAAAAACTTAACCCCATTAAGTTTTACAAATTCGTCCTCACTCTTAAGCATCTCAAGCGCACTGACATACGATTGTTGGTCTTTAAAAATGCCTAATGCAAGTGCACAATTGTAATTTAGCGATTCATTATCAGAAAACGCATTTTTACGCAGGGCATCTATTGCCAGAGGGTCTTGCACTTTAGAAAAATACTTTGCGCAATATATCTTTTCGTCATCACTGCCATTTTCAAGCAGATTAAGCATTTCGTCAGTCAGGTCTTCATTCGCATATTTAACAAAAGAATTTATTATAAAATCTTCATAAGAGGGGGAATAAACTTTCATCAATGCAAAAAGATTTTTGTAATTAGCCGGATTAACTGCGTTAGAAAGCCGTTCATTGACATTTTGCTTTACGAACTCAAACAAAAAATCGTCTTTTGCAACGAGTTCTTTAAACATTTCAACATCAGGAGTGTTTACAAGGTGTGCCGCAGCCTGCTCATAATCAGCCTTGTTTTTACCGGTTAATTTTTTTATCAAATCATCTTGCATATAATCTTTCTTTTTTTATTTTTAAGGTGTCCAAAAGTACCGCAATTTACATTATACCTTAAATGCGGCATAGCTCAAACAAATATTTTTTTAAAACTAATCTAAATAGAATACAGTAATAACTTTATGCCCTTCTTCAGCGTATTGTACTGCATTGTGAAGAGTTTTACTTGTGTGAGACAAAAAGCAAATAAGTTGATTACAATCGTCAATAATTTCTCTGTTACAAACTCTGGATGCGTCAGCCAGAGTCATCATTGCTCTGTCAGAGTGTTCGACAATATTTGGTACACCGATAAGCTGGTTTTGCACATCACTTGGCTGCTGTCCGATAGTTTGCGGGAGAATAACTTTTAATTTATCCGGATTAGCCTTCATAGCTCCACGGATAGCAGCGGCGTTTGTACCAGAAGAACCACCGGAGGTAATAATGATATTCCCCTGCATAACAAGTGCTGTTGTAAGTGTTTCAATCATTTGCTGATGCGTAATCGGCAGATTGCGGCTTCCAATAATTGCAATTCGTTTTGCAGACTGTTGAATTGTTGCTAATTCCATTGCCAGTTCATCTACAGTGTCCGGCGAATCCGATGATACTTTATCCATATCGTCAATAGGTACTACAATTGATGGTTGATTGTTCTTTCCTTCATCTTCGGAATTCATAAAAATATTCATGTCTGTCATTTTTCTCACTTTCTAATTGCAATAATTATGTTTTTCGATTATGCTGATTATATCACAAAAAAACAATTTTGGGAATAGGGATATGGAAAATTTATTAGATAATCTTAACAAAGAGCAAAGAGAAGCGGTGCAAACTATTGCCGGACCGCTGTTAATACTGGCCGGTGCAGGCAGCGGAAAGACAAAAGTTTTGACTTCACGTATTGCATATTTGATACAAAACGGAGTCAAAGCGCGTAACATTCTGGCTGTTACATTTACCAACAAAGCCGCAAAAGAAATGAAGGAACGACTTGCGGGCATGCTTGGCGAGAATATCGTTAAATATATGTGGGTCGGGACTTTTCACGGGATTTGCGGAAGAATTTTGCGTGAGAATATTGAACAGTACAGTTTTCAATCAGGCAAAAAACTTGACAAAAATTTTACAATTTATGACGATTCCGACACAAATGCTGTTATAAAACAGGCGATTAAAAAACTTAACCTTGATGAAAAACTATATCAGCCAAAACTTGTAAAATCAATCATTTCCAACGCTAAAAACAAAATGCAGGATGCGTATACATTTGCGACATTTGTAAGAGATTTCAAATCCCAAAAAATCGCGGCGATTTTTGAAGAGTATGAAAATACACTAAACAACAATAACGCCATTGATTTTGATGACATGTTGCTGCTAACGGTAAAACTTCTTGAACAAAATGCTGAAGTTCGCAGCTATTACTACGAAAGATTCCAGCACATACTGGTTGATGAGTATCAAGACACAAACCTTGCGCAATACAAGCTTGTTAACATGCTTTATACAAACTTGCAGGCAGAAGTTCCGCCGGAGCGCTCATTATGTGTAGTTGGTGATGTTGACCAGTCAATTTATAGCTGGCGCGGGGCTGATTACACAATTATTATGAACTTCCAAAAAGATTTTAAGAACACAAAATTAATTAAATTGGAACAGAATTACCGTTCAACAGCCAATATCTTGAATGTTGCCAATGCTATTATCGAAAACAATACAGAACGCGTAGACAAAGTTCTATATTCCCAAAAGGGCGACGGGGAGTTAATCGACTATTTTGAAGCGCAGGATGAGGCTGATGAGGCAAATTTTGTTGCCAGCAAAATTAAACAGGACAGCGGCGGAAATTACAATCAGTTTGCGATTCTCTATCGTACAAACTCACAATCACGTGCGCTTGAAGAAGCCTGTATGGCTGCCGGTCTGCCATATAGAATTTACGGCGGTCTGAAATTCTATGACAGAAAAGAAATTAAAGATATAATTGCCTATCTTAAATTAATCTACAATCCTGATGATTCCCAGAGTTTCAGAAGAATTGTCAATGTGCCGAAGCGCGCTATCGGTGATACAACTGTCAAAAATCTACAGGATTTTGCAGATAAAAATGATATAAGTTTGTTTGAAGCCATCAAGCACATAGATGATGCGCTTGATATCCCGCCGCGGACACGTGCAAAATTAAAAGATTTTGCTGAATTAATCCTGAAATTTAAAGATGCTGTTAAATCCTATAATTTGCAGGAATTTGTAACACTTGTCTTAGAAAAAACAGGTTATTTAGCCGAACTTCAGGCGCAAAATACCCCTGAAAGCGAAGCGGATATTGAAAACTTGCAGGAACTCGTAAACGTAGCCGGAGAATTCCAGCCGGAAGAGGAAGACAATGTTTTAGGTGAATTTTTGCAGCAGGTTGCACTTGTTTCAGACATTGACGGTATGGATGACATCAGCAACAATGTAACGCTTATGACCCTTCACTCTGCAAAAGGACTTGAATTTCCGACGGTATTTTTAGTAGGCTGTGATGAGGGTGTTTTCCCGCACCAGAGAACATTTAATTCGCCGTCAGAACTGGAAGAAGAACGACGTCTTATGTATGTAGGGGTAACACGTGCAGAAGAAAAATTGTATCTTACTTCTGCCAAACGCCGTCAAATGTGGGGTGAATACAAATACTACAATCCAAGCCGGTTTATAGAAGAAATTCCGCGCCAGCTATTGAATATGATTTCATTTGAAGGCAGCAGAAATGACACTTCTACATTCCGAAACGCTGTTTCTAAGGCAAAAACTGGTAAATCCGATTATTCATACTCTGCTGCACAAGCTGACAGTTACGGTTATGTAAAACCTTCCAGCGGCTTTGGAAAAGGTTTTGTCGCGCCAACCAGAGGGCTTGCATCCGGCGGAAACAAAACTCATCAGGAAAAAAGTAATCCAACGCGCTACGCGCAGCCTGTCAGAACGCCTTCAAGAACAGTTCTCGTCAAGTCAGAGGCAAACAAAAAACGCGACGATGAAAAGGTTAAAGAATTTTTTAAAGACAATGCAATAAAACGCATGCTTGAAGAAAAACGCCGGAAAGAACGCGAACAAATGCTTGCGGAGCAGGAACGCGAACGTCAGATGAGCGAACAAAAAGTCGCGGATTTTGTCTATAGTGTGGGCGACAGAGTGTTCCACGACAAACTCGGAGTCGGGCACATTGAAGAAGTCTCTCATATCGGTGAAAGCACTATGTACACAATAGATTTTGGCAAGCAGGGCAAAAAAGCACTCGATGCGGCTTATGCCAAATTAAAAAAATTCTGATAAAATAGTGTCCGGAGCGGCATAAAAATGTATGAAATAAAAAAACAAATCTATTTAGACTTTACAAAAAATCAGAAATCTGCTCTGTGCAATTTTTTGCGCGCACTTGTCAAAAAGTCGCCTGAACTCTCTGTTGACGCCATTTTTGACAAATTTATCGAAGATGAAAAGTACTATCTTGAAATAAACAACTCAAGATTTGAATTTCTTGCAGATATAATTGATGATGAAACATTCATTAATGACACAAAATTGTTTATAAAAGAATGTATCAAATATTACGAATACAAGAAAAAGCAGGAGCCGATTATTCAGGCACAAAAAGAGTTTGAAAAGAAAAAACGAAAATTTTTGCAAGAAGTAAAGATGAGTAAAGACGCGCCCACCAAAAAGCAGCTTTACTATTACGAAAAACTCTGCAAAAAATACGGTCTAGAAAAAAGAGAGTTAACCTCAAAACTCGACGCACGCAATGAAATAGACAAAATTATCACCGAACATGAACCGCAGGTAAGAGAATTTGAAGATTAAGGACATTATGAGCATACAGGAAATTTTGAAAATCTTAATAGATGCCGGCATTGAGCCGAATGAAGCAAATGTAGAAGTTAAACTGCTTATTGAACATTTTTGCGGCTACACGCGCACAGATATTCTTTTAGGCAGAAAATTAACAGAAGACATGCTGAAAATTGTTAAAGAAAAAGCCGAATTGCGCGCAAAAACCCGTCAGCCAATACAACATATTATAGGATTTGCCGATTTTATGGGTGAAAAATTCATAGTAAATCCGGATGTTCTTATTCCACGCGATGAAACAGAATTTCTGGTCAGAAAAGCTGTTGATATTATTAAGGCAAACAATTACAAAATGGCGCTGGATGTCGGAACAGGCTCCGGCTGTATTGCCTGTATGGTCGCAAAACTCACAGACTGTCAGATTATCGGGCTTGATATCTCTAATAACGCCCTAAATACTGCGCTTGACAACGCCTCGTGCCTCAATCTTTTTAACAAAGCGATTTTTAGAAAATCTGATATCTTTTCAAATGTAAAACCGCGCGAAAAATTTGATATAATCATCTCAAATCCGCCGTACATCCCGCCTTCAGAAAAAGCCGGCATTCAAAAAGAAGTTACTTTTGACCCAGATCAGGCTCTTTACACAACTGATGAAAAAGGGCTTGAGTTCTACGAAAAAATTACCGCAGGCGCTCCTGAAATACTTAATTCTGGAGGCTATCTGCTCTTTGAAACAGGATGCGGACAATCTCAAGATGTTGAGAAAATTATGGTTACAAATTGCTTTAAAGATATTGAAATCATAAAAGATTTAGCAGGAATAGACAGGGTTATTTGCGGGCATCTTCAGGCAAAGTAAAGGTAAATGTCGTGTAATTATTGCCGTCACTTTCCACGTGAATCTCACCATTATGTGCATCTATAATCTTTTTTGAAATATACAATCCGAGTCCTGTGCCCAAACTCTTATTCTTTTGCGCAAAACTTTCCAACTTGTCAAAAATCTGTTCCTGTGTTTCAAAATTGATACCTATACCGCTGTTTGTTATTGAAAATGCAACGCTATTATCTTTCTCAAACAGGTTAATCTGAATGTTAGAATTCTTATTACTGTACTCTATAGCATTAATAAGCAAATTGTGAATAACTCTTTTTATTTCAAGGCAGTCGAAATATGTTTCAATATTTTTTATAGAAGAATTCAAACTAATTTCAAGCTGTTTATCTTCAAGCAGATATTTCACCTCTTCAATACATTGAATCGTAAGCATTTCAAGTGAAAACAGCGTTTTATGCATAACCTGTTTTCCGTTTTCGCACTTATATTTTTGCAAAATATTTTCAACAAGATTTTTCATATATTTAGCCGCGCCAAGAATATCACCTATTATTTCGTGCTGAACCCCGTCAAGTGAAGATGTCTTGTTTTTCAACAAAAGTTCTAACGCGCAAATCTCTGCATTTACCGGAGATTTTAAATCATGTGTAACCATAGCAAGAAATGTTTCTTTTCTATCAAGCAGTGCATCCTGTAGTAATTTTGTTTTCAAAGTGTTATAAATCTGGGAACGCACAACATTTATATTAAAAGGTTTTTCAATATAGGCGCATGAACCAAGATTATAACCAAGAATTTTATTTTCAGGATCTGAAAGTGCTGAAATAAACATTATCGGCACATTACAATTTATAGTAGTTCCTTTAATAATTTTAGCAAGGTCAAATCCGGACATCTCCGGCATCATAATATCAAGTAAAAACAAATCGAATTTTTCAAGGTTAACAATTTTGCTTGCCTCAACGGGTTTTATAAAGGTTTGCAAATCCAACCCCATTGGCGCAAGCGTTTCAACCAGAAGGTCAATATTCATCTGATTGTCATCAACAATCATTACCTTCATCCCTTTTAAAAAACTGGCAGAAAAATTTTCGCCAAACTTTTCTGCTTTATTTTTATCTCTAAAGAAATCCTGAACCAATCTTGCGTCAACCGGATATGAAATTACATTTTTTACCCCGCATGAATTTGCAGTTAATACATTTTTTCTGGAGATATCACCGGAGGCAATCCAAACCTCAAGCTCCGGATTCTCCTTACAAATTTTTCGGATGGCAGCAGTATCAGAAAAATCAGTTTTAATAATACAAAGAGACTTTTTTGACAAATCAACGCCCTGAAGATTTTTAACGTTTTCAACAAATATTAAATTATCGTTTTCAATCCTGCTGGATAATTCGTACATATCATAATTGTATAAAAGAATAATTTAAATACTATTGCCCTAGTAGGTAACTTTTTATTTTCAATCAAATTAGTTGCGCTAAAACATAGTCTGTGTTACTACTATTTATTATGATTACAAAAACAGAAATTGATAATTTAGTTAAAAAATATGAGACTGCTGACTTTATAAAAGACGACCCTGTGCAGTTTTGTCACAGATATAACCAAACAAAAGAGGATTGTGAAATTGCCGGATTTATCGCATCACTTCTCGCTTATGGAAATAGAAAAGTTTTTATAAGAAAACTGAATGAACTTTTTATAGATATAGCAGAGAATGAACCTTATAATTTTATAATGAATTTTGAGTCAGGAATTTTAAATGGATTTAATTACCGTTTTGGTACAGAAGAGGATTTTACAGATATATTTAGAATTCTTCGCGGGCTGTATGAAAAAGATGGCGGCTTAGAAGAATTATTTAAATATGGTTATGAAAATCCTCAAAATGGTAACATGTTTATACCGGTAACGGATTATTTTTATTCACGGGTTAGAGAAAATGCCGGTCAGGGATTTTATTTTATGATTCCGAATCCGCAAAAAGGCGGGGCAATGAAGCGCATGTGTATGTATTTGCGCTGGATGATACGTAAAGGACCTGTAGATTTAGGTTTGTGGAATTTCATGCCGGCATCAGAACTTTTAATTCCTCTTGATGTCCATGTCGCAAGAATATCAAGAGAAATGGGGCTTTTGACACGTAAGACGAATGATTTTAAATCAGTGGTTGAAATAACTGAGAATTTAAAAGGATTTGATTCTAATGACCCTGCGAAATATGATTTTGCGATGTTTGGTTATGGGGTGAACAATAAATAAATATAAAAGAACCGCGGCTTGAGGAGTTAAGCCGCGGCATACATAGAAAGGAAATTATTCTCCAAGATTCAGCTTAGAGAACTGAACAATTTTATTTTTACCACGTTTTTTTGCATTGTAAAGTGCGTGTTCTGCATAACGGATAATAGTGTTGGCATCTTCTTCTGTGTTTTCCAGACAAGGGAAAGTAGAAATGCCGCCGGAGATTGTAATCGGGTGTCTTTCTTCTTCGCCAGCCGGAATGAATTCCATGCGTTCAATGTCGCGTCTGAATCTTTCAGCGAAAAGAAAAGCATTGTCTTCGGAAGTGTTAGGCAGAATAAGAAGGAATTCTTCATCGCCATAACGTGTCAGAATATCTTCTTTTCTTATAAGTTGTTTTAATTTATCAGCAATAGAACGAAGGAGCACATCACCCCATTCATAGCCATAGATATCATTTACGACTTTGAAAAAGTCTAAATCGAATAACAAACAGGAGAGTTTAGTCCCATAACGTTTAGCTCTGGAAATTTCTTGTTCCAGACGTTCTTGAAGATATTTACGATTGTGCAAACCTGTGAGTTCATCTGTTGTGGAGACCAGTTTAATTTTATCTCTTAGTTCTTTAATTTTCAAAAGACATTTAGCTCTAATCAACAATTCATCATTATCAATCGGCGTTTTTATAAAGTCAAAAGCGACAGCTCTAACGGTTGTGTTATTAAATACATTATTAATAAACAAAACAGGGGATTTAAATTTAGTCACCATAAGCACATCAGTGATGTTTGGAACATTTTCGATTACAATCAATCCCGGATTAAGAGTTTCGTAGTCTCTAAGGTTGGCGGCGTCTTCAATGCGTACATTAGCATCATCGATAGACATTAAAGTATCAGCTATGTTAGAGACCTTGTTATCAGTATAAACAACGATATTTTTCATAACATTTATCCTCATATTTATGAAACAATTATAGCATATAAAAGTGAATAAGGCAAGTTTTTAAAAAAAAGGATGAGATTTTTATAAAAGGGTTGATTTTAATTTTTTTTTATATTAAATTAGTTCATGCGGGTAACTAACGAAGGTTAGGACACACATCAGACAAAACAATATAACGAAGAGTTTATGTGAGAGCCTTTCAAAAGTATACCTGCCGAACAAAAATTGACAAAAGGAAATAAGGGCTGCTAGCTCAGGCGGTTAGAGCGCACCCCTGATAAGGGTGAGGTCGGTGGTTCGAGTCCACTGCGGCCCAGATAAAAGAGAGGTAAGGTTTTCCTTTACCTCTCTTTTATTTTGCTGTAGTACGACAAGAAGCACCCTTTGTGGTTCGAGCGGTAATAGGTTTCTGGGACATTGAGACAGGGAAAATTTAATAAATAATCAAACAGACAGCACGATTGAGGCTGTTTTTTAGTATTGAGATGTATGGGACATTTTTTGCACTCAAGTACTCATTTCTTGCACTCTTTTGCACTCCATTTGCAAATTTTTAGAACCACATTAGGCTCAAATCGCCTTGGTGTTTAAAAATAAGCCCAGTGCAAGAAAGTGCAAGAAAGTGTAATTTTATTTTTGCTTGCAAATTGAGATATCCCAAATTATCAACAAGATTTGGATATTTACGCAATTTCTAATTCATAACCTAATTCATGGAATATTTTTACAATGGTTGAAAATTTAGGTTCTCTAAATTCATATTTTATAGTTAATTCAATATGAAATTTATTTCTCCAGTTTTTTGATTTTATTCTCTAATTCTATTTTGTTAATAATTGATTTGACATATTTATCAAGTTTTTTCCCTTCTCTATAATCAGCGTTTGCACATATGTTAACTCTATCTTCATTAATTAACTTTTGTGCTTTATTTTTTCTATCCTTTTTTCTAGAATTATATACAGCTACAGAATGTCCACCTGATAATTTGACTAATTTCATACATGGGATATCTGTATCACCATCACCTATATATACCATATTTTTATAAGGTATTGCTCGATCTTCTTCAGGAATATATTGGTTAATAATTTTATTATCATTAATATCACAACAGCCTTTATTTATTCTAAATAAATATTGAGTTTTTGCCGTATAATTTACTGCATTTGCTGGCCAATAAGCAACATTACTTGGGTTATACATAAAAGATGAAGCAAATATGCATTTAAATTCTTTTGCAATAGCAGTTCCTTCAATCATTTCTCTCAGCCCAGAAGATATTATGTAGTGAGAAACTTCTACGCCCCTTTCTCTTCCATAATTATTAATCCTTTTAAACCATTCAGCAACACCAGGGAAAAATTCTACATTTTTTCCGCATTTGTTAAAATAATCTTTTGTTACAGGTAGACCTTTATATTGTGCTTCCTCTAGCATAAGTTTCATGTATGATAAAATAGGATCAGCATTCTGTGCTTTAGAAAATTTGAGAGATTTTTTCCAAAACCACATAGCTTTAACTCCAAGTTTATCCATAAATTCATATTCTTGCATGTTACCAGGTGATAGCGTGCCGTCAAAATCATAACATATAGCCATAGGTATTAGTTTTTTACTCATAAAAACTCCTTGTTACTCTTCAAAATTAATATCTTCTTCTGCAATATTGTGTATATCAATTCTAGTTTCTATATCGATTTTATTTACAAACCATTCGTTTAGCAAACAATTTCGAATAAAGTCATCAATTCTATTAACACCATTCAATTCTTTTAAAGTAACGATAATACTAAATTTTAATCCTTTCCCATCTTCTGGATTTAACCTATTTTTTGTTTTCAAGCTTATTCCCCATAAACCTTTTGGAGTATATGCTATTTTAGGCATATTTCTAGTTTTTAAAATTTCTCTTATATGCTTTATATTATCCCATTTTCTAAAATATTGGCGTGCATCTTTTTCTTGGATAAATATACCTTTTGAATCTTGATAGTTATTATCAATAGATTTAATTTCTTTATCTTTTATTCTTCCAATTTTTATGTCAAGCTCTGTGTTAGTATAATCTACTCCTTGATTTCTAGAACATTTAGGAAAGTAACAAAGTGTTGCTTTTGCAATGAAGGGATGTTTATTTTGATGTATAGGAATTGGAAGTTTATAATTATATGTATCATATTCTTCCGAAACACCTGATATAATAAATTGGATTTCATCATCTTTAGTGTTTACAATATCTTCAATTCGCTGCGGGATAATACCATGTCCAATTTTAAAAATATCAAATTGTTGTTTTTGCCATGTTGTAGAAGAATGTATTAAAAGAGCTTTTGCTTCTTCACGTGATAGTCCTAATATGGACATTAAATAACACAACTTTCTTGCTACCCAAGGTGCTGAAAATGATGTTCCTTGCACAAATTCAATACCCTTATTTGTACACACACGGATTTTACTTAAATTATCTCCTCCGAAGTATGATATGTCAGGTTTTATAAAAAACGATAATACCGGACCTGTTCTAGTATAAGGAGTTGGATCCCCATTTCTTGTAACTGAATTGACAACTAAAGAATTAATTGAATCTGCAGGTGCACCTATTGCTTTATCTTTTTCATTATCTTTTTTGTTTGTTCCAGCAATAACAAAGATAACATCATTTTCACTTTGGATTTTATCAAGAATTGCGGCCTCTGGTGATATAAAATTAGAATTTACTTCCAATTTTGATCCCAATGATAAATTCCAAACTTTAATCTCTGGATTCATTGCCACAATTTTTTCAATATTTTTAATTATACTAAAAGAACTAAATTGACTCCCAGCTGCTACGGTATAATGTTTTACTTTGAAGTGTCCACAACCATCATCTAAATCTGGGTTTAAAGACGGACCATCTACAATAATAGAACATACAGCTGTTCCATGAACATAATCACTATCAGAGATAGGAATATCTTTAGATAATAAATTTGTAGTTTCTACCCAATCTGAAAAATATACACCTTGATCAAAGGACGTATCAATTACTCCAATTGTAGGTTCATTTTTAGGTGATGCAATATATCTAGCCTCAGTTTCCCCAGCAAATTCAAAATCATTTTTGGTCAATTCAGATAAATCGTGCACTGCCATAGATATTAAATATGGTGCTTTTGCTTTTAAGAGGCTTAGCTCATCAGGATACAAATATATTGTAGTTTCATCTATTATTCTGTTGTTATCAATTCTTATACCTATTTTTTTTAATAAACTTTCAGTGTCAGAAATCGTTTTAAAAATAGTAATTATTGAAGCTTCTTGCAAAACAGTTTTATCTTTTAAAATATCAAATTTTTCAACATAATAAGCATCTACAATTATTCTTAAAAAATTTGTTT
The DNA here is from genome assembly GCA_944323665.1 of Candidatus Gastranaerophilales bacterium. GTDB lineage: Bacteria > Cyanobacteriota > Vampirovibrionia > Gastranaerophilales > Gastranaerophilaceae > CAG-196. The sequence continues at coordinate 13,126 of CALUTN010000029.1, forward strand.
TACAAAGGTTAGAATTTTTAAACAAAACTTTATCATTAAAACCTTTTGTAGTAATTTCTTTTATTTTGTCGTAAGAAATTAAACCGTTAAATTTTTCATTTAGTATAGATATTGCTTCTTTAACTTCATTTATTGATTGTTCTAATTCTTTCAATGATACATAATGCGTAATTATATGTCTCAAGGAGTTACTATTATTGTAACGAGCACCTCTTATACTATTATTACCAGATGATAAAATCCTTTGTATTCGGTTACTTTTGGCAGCTATCTTGTTATAATAAACACTAACTAAAGCGCCTGGTACAGTATTGTCTTTTTGCCAAAAATCATATAATCTTTCCAAATCAGAAAGCAATTCTTCTAATTTCTCAGAATTTATTGATTCGCCTGCTGGCAAGTTTGGAGATCCAAAAGCTGCATCATTTTTTCTTTGTTCAAAAGTCCCTTTTAATTGAAGTGTTGAATTCATTTTACTTTATCTCCTTAAGTTTTCTTGATACTTGGCTTTTTGATACTCCTGTCAAAATTTCAATTTCTCTTACTGTAAACCCTTTATCTTGAATGTTCTTTAGGGAATTACTATTTTCTTTATTAAGTGAATTATAAATTCTTTTTAAATAATCATATTCATAACTAGGATCACTAAAAGCTAAAGATGTTTTTAAAATATTTTTTAACTCTCCAGGATAAGGTAATTGATCGGCTGTATTAAGTATTTTCCTAAATAAAGTAATATTGCGTCCTGCTGTCTTAAATCTGTTAAGCAATTTGTTTAATATCTTTTCTGCTGCTTCTACTAGATCAGCTTGTGTATATTCACTAAAATTAACAATTGCATCAAATCGTCTTATTAAAGCCTTATCAAAAGCTTTATACAAGTTGGTTGTTGCAATAATAACAATATTATTATCAAGTCCATCAAACCCTTTTAATAACGATGAAGTGGCTCTACCCATTTCTCGTAAATCATTTGAATTTATTCTGTCGATAGCTAATGCATCGATTTCATCAAACAAAATAATAATTTTTTGCGGTTGAGAAATTTTATGTAACTCATTAAATAACGCAGAGATATTTTTTGATGTTTGACCTAATTTGCTATCAATAATATTATCAAAATCAACCATATACAAATCTCTATCCAATATTCTTGCGATTTGCTTAACACTCTCGGTTTTACCTGTTCCAGGCGGACCTTCAAATAAAAATTTATTAACTCCAGCATTATGCCCTATCGCATTTATTATACCGACAATATTATCTTCTATAATACTTGGTAGTGGTAAAGGCTCATTTCCAAACTCAACCTTTTTTAAAAATCGACAATCTTCTTCTTGAAACTGTGGACAAAAATTATTTGCATCAGACAATAAAGAGACTATATATTGAGCCAAGCTATAATCTTTCTCATTATCAAAATCCTTAGCTATTATATATGCTTCTTGTCTAAATGCAGCTTCGTTTTTTTCTGCGTGATATTTTATTAAGTTTATGACATTTTTCTTTTTCATGATTTAATTACCTCAAATATATTATATGATACTTGGGACAAAAAGTCAATAGTTGGGACAAATTTATTAAAATTAAATATGAAAGATACTTATAAAATTTGTTTATATATTATTTATTTGAATTAGACTATAGATTAAGTATATTTTTAATTTTACATTTTATTATAATTTCAGGACTTGACTTCTGTCTCAAAACGAGTGATGAATGTGTTGCACAA
>CALUTN010000030.1 GCA_944323665.1 Candidatus Gastranaerophilales bacterium
GGAGGGATTCGAACCCACGACCAAAGGATTATGAGTCCTCTGCGCTACCGCTGCGCCACAGGCCCGTGACGACTTTAAAATATTCAATTGTAATATCTCAGGCTTGCGTTCGCGCTGACTTCGCTTTGCTCCGTGCGCTACCTACCTCTCCTCGAACCTGACATTTAGTCAGCTTCTCGTCGGCAGAGTGCCACAGGCCCGTGACGACTTTAAAATATTCAATTGTAACATCTCAGGCTTGCGTTCGCGCTGACTTCGCTTTGCTCCGTGCGCTACCTACCTCTCCTCGAATCTGACATTTAGTCAGCTTCTCGTCGGCAGAGTGCCACAGGCCTACGGTATTATTTTATTATCTTAAAGTCCTTGCCCAAAATTGGACATAACCAATCTTATCAACTAAATATCAAAAAATCAAGAACTATCTTCTATTATCTTTATGTATTTCTTGTCCCATGTAAGTACTTTTTATTTGTAAAATCCGCTTTAAGGTGTTATAATCTACCTGGCAGAAGAGGAGAATAGCATGACTAAAGATATTGATTGGGCAAATATTGGATTTAATTATATTAAAACAGATTATCGTTTTGTATCAAATTATAAGGACGGAAAGTGGGATAACGGGAACCTTACCTCGGATGCAGTGATTCTTTTGGACGAAAGTGCAGGAGTATTACAATATGCACAAACTTGTTTTGAAGGATTAAAAGCTTATAGAACTGTTGACGGGCATGTTGTTTGTTTCCGCCCGGATTTAAATGCAAAAAGAATGTCGGATTCATGTAAAAGATTGGAGATGCCGGTATATCCCGAAGATAAATTTGTGGAAGCTGTTGAAGAAGTTGTCAAAGCAAATATTGATTTTGTTCCGCCTTATGGGACTGGAGCTTCATTATATTTGAGGCCATATATGTTTGCAAGCAGTAATGTTATTGGAGTTAAACCGGCTCAGGAATATCAGTTTAGAATATTTGCCACTCCGGTTGGGCCATATTTCAAAGGCGGCGCAAAACCTGTATCTGTTAAGATTTCTGACTTTGACAGGGCTGCTCCGCACGGTACCGGGCATATTAAAGCAGGGCTGAATTATGCAATGAGTTTGCATGCAATTGTGCAAGCGCATAATGAAGGTTTTAATGAGAATTTTTATCTTGATTCCGCTACAAGAACTAAGATTGAAGAAACCGGAGGAGCCAATATAATTTTTGTTACTAATGATAAAAAAGTTATTACTCCAAAATCTAATACTATACTTCCATCAATAACCAGACGTTCGCTTATGTATGTTGCGGAACATTATTTGGGACTACAAACAGAAGAAAGAGAAATTCTATTGGATGAACTGGGAAATTTTGCGGAATGTGCACTTTGCGGAACTGCTGCGGTTTTGTCTCCGGTAGGTAAAATTAATAATCATGGAAAGGAAATCTTGCTTCCGTCAGGTATGGATGAAATGGGTGAAGTAACAAAACAGCTCTATGAAACTCTTATCGGTATTCAAACCGGTAAGATTGAAGCTCCGGCAGGCTGGATAAAAGTTATTGAATAAATCCCGGGATTCCTTTTAAGATTTATTTTTACTCGTTCACCCGTTTACAATTACCGTCGTTTGTGCTCTAATAAAAGTATTGATATTTATTAGGAGAGATTATGAGAACAGAAGAAAGAACTTTTGTCGCTATTAAGCCGGACGGCGTTAAACGAGGGCTTATCGGTAAAATCCTTGAAAGATTTGAGAATAAAGGGTTCAAAATTGTCGGGATGAAACTTTTGCAGGTAACTCCCGAACTTGCTGCAAAACATTATGAAGAACATCAAGGCAAACCTTTTTATAACAGGCTTATTCATTATATTACCAGTGGTCCTATTGTTGCGATGGTAATTGAAGGCTACGAAGCAATTGAAAGTGTTCGTCATATTGTTGGAGCTACAGATCCGATGAAAGCAGATGTAGGTACTATAAGAGCTGATTTCGCTCAAGTTATGGAGTACAATATTATACACGCTTCTGATTCACCTCAAAGCGCCCAAAGAGAAATCGCTCTTTATTTTAAGCCGGAAGAAGTTTATGATAATTGGCAGTCTATGCTTGAATTGATTACTTATAATGAAGAAAGATTTAATGGCTAGTGTATTTGATAATTTTAGCTATGACTTAGTTCACATAGATTCTAAAACAGGTGCACGTGCGGGAATATTACATACCCCGCACGGTGATATAGAAACACCTATTTTTATGCCTGTTGGAACCAATTCTACTGTTAAATTGGTTACAAATCATCATCTTTATGAAACCGGTGCGCAAATAATTCTGGGAAATTCTTATCATCTTTATTTAAGAGCCGGGCACAAACTTATTGAGAAATTCGGTGGAATTCATGGCTGGATGAACTGGAATAAACCGGTATTAACGGATTCCGGCGGGTTTCAGGTTTTTTCTCTTGCCCATCTCAGAAAGATTTCTGAAGAAGGTGTAGAATTTCGGGATCCAAAAGACGGGAAAAAGCACTTTATAAGCCCTGAAATCTCAATGGAAATTCAGCAGTCAATCGGAGCAGATATAATTATGGCTTTTGATTGGTGTGCGCCTTATCCTTGTGACTACAAGACAGCAAAAGAAGCTATGGAACGCACTCATAGATGGCTGGAAAGGTGTATAAAAGCAAAAACTTCAAAACATCAAGCTCTTTTTCCTATTTGTCAGGGTGCATTTTATGATGATTTGAGAAAAGAAAGTGCGGCTTTTGTATCCTCTATTGATGCGGCAGGATATGCTATAGGCGGACTCAGCGTTGGTGAAGATAAGGAAACAATGAATCATTTTGTAGAACTTACAGCTCCGCTTCTTCCGCATAACAAACCAAGATATCTAATGGGAGTCGGCACCCCTGAAGATTTGCTGGACGGAATTAAACGAGGCGTTGATATGTTTGACTGTGTTCTTCCGACGCGAAACGCCCGCCATGGTTCATTTTTTACTTATGAAGGCAAAAAGCAGATTAAAAATGCTCAGTATCAGGAGGATTTTCGTCCGCTTGACGAAAATTGCGACTGTTATTGCTGCAATAATCACACCAGAGCTTACTTGAGACATTTATATAAATGTAATGAAGGTACAGGGCAAGCTCTGATGTCCATACATAATATTAAATTCTTAATAGACTTTGCAAAGAAAGCCCGTCAAGCTATATTAAGCGATAGTTTTGAAGATTTTTACAATGAGCATTATACCAGAGTAATTTCGTGAACTTCAGGTTCATCTATAATACGTCTTCTGGAACAATATAGTTTTATTTCAGGGTCAAATTCCGTAAATTGGTAGTCTTTTTCAAGATTGTTTATTATTTCTTCCTGCGGGACAGCTTTTTTGTTGTTAAACCGGTCTTTGATTAAATCGCTCCATACGTAAACATTATTTCCATGTACTCTGAAGTTATCATAATGTTCTCCGGCTTCTTTCCCGCAAAGCATACCGAAAGGTATTTTCAGCTCTTCCATTTTGTCAGCAAGAGTATTGTATATATCAAAACTCTTTTTTGCCAGATCATTTTTCATGTCAAGATTCCAGCCGCCGCATATAAATCCCCAAATCTTTTCACTGTTTGAAATGAGTTCTTGTGTTTTTTCAAAAATGAGTTTTTTAAGATTTGCTGAGCTTTCATGTTCCGGTGCGATATTGAAAATATAACTTAGTTTATCTGTAATAAATGCACCGCCAATATTGGCATTTAAATCTTCTGATACGATTCCGTGCCAGTTCGCAAAATTTTTGCCGCTTAAAAACCTCATACTTGCAGGTTTAAATGCATAATCACTTTTTTGTATAGGATATCTTGCTTCTAATAAACTGATTTTTAATGGACACATTAGGATACACCTCTTTCACTTTTCGTACACTTAATATAAATCACGTAAAAAAAATTTTTGCTGCAAAGACAAATTAGCACGGAATACATAGTATTCCGTGCTAATTTGTTAAAATCTGCGATAAAACAGCTATACTCTATCTGTTATTTCTTTTTCGATATTAGAAATAAACTCATCAACAGAGAATGTTCCAATCTGACCAACTCCGCGTTTTCTTACTGCAACAGAATTTGATTCAATTTCTTTATCTCCGACTACGCAGACATACGGAATCTTTTTATCCTGTAATGATTCACGAATCTTGTAGTTCATGGATTCGGAGCGGTCATCGAGTTTTACTCTCAAACCTGCATTACGCATTTTCTTATATATTTGTTCCGCAAAATCGGCGTGTTTTTCATTAGAAATAGGTACAATGGCAATCTGAGTCGGAGCTAACCAAGTTGGGAAAGCACCGGCATAGTGTTCGATTAAGATACCGTGGAATCTTTCCATTGAACCGAAAATAACTCTATGAAGCATAACAGGAGTTTTCATTGAACCGTCTTTGTCCTGATATTTGATACCGAATCTTTCAGGGAGGTTGAAATCCAGCTGAATAGTTGCACACTGCCAGGTTCTTCCGATTGCGTCTTTTACCTTAAAGTCAATCTTAGGACCGTAGAATGCGCCGTCGCCTTCGTTGATTTCGTATATCATGCCGCGTCTGTCCATAGCTTCTTTCAAGCCGGCTTCTGCTCTGTTCCAGTTTTCGATTTCGCCTACAAAGCTTTCCGGACGGGTTGAGAGTTCAACTTCAAAAGACATGTTGAATATTTTCATTGTATCTGCAACAAAGTCAATAATTTCGTTGATTTCGCCAACCAGTTGTTCCGGTGTACAGAAAACGTGAGCATCATCCTGGGTGAATCCTTGTACACGGGTTAATCCGGAGAGCGCACCTGATTTTTCTTTTCTGTAAACGGTTCCCAATTCTGCCATTCTTAAAGGCAAAGAACGGTATGAATGTCTGTTTGCCTGATATATCAGAATATGGAACGGGCAGTTCATAGGTTTTACTATATATTGGTCATCAGAATCATCTTCTTTCTGGATAAAGAACATGTTTTCCTTATAGTGGTCAATATGTCCGGAAAGTTCCCAGAGTCTTGATTTTGCAATTTGAGGAGAATGAACTATTACATAACCTCTTTTTCTGTGTTCGCTTCTCCAGTAGTTTTCTATTTCTTCTCTTACAACAGAAAGATTCGGGTGCCATAAAACAAGTCCGGCACCAATTTCTTCTCTTACTGAGAATAAATCAAGCTGAGTACCGAGTTTTCTGTGGTCTCTTTTTTCTGCTTCTTCAAGGAAGTTCAAATAGTCCTGTAAATCTTCTTTATTCCAAAATGCCGTAGCATAGATTCTTTGAAGCATTTTGTTTTTTTCGTTTCCTCTCCAGTAAGCACCTGCAACTTTCAGAAGCTTAATGGCGTTTCCTTTAATAAAAGAAGTATTTGGAATATGAGGTCCTGCACAAAGGTCGTTGAACAAAACATTTCCGTCTTTGTCTTTAGTAAGATAAAGTGTCGGATTGTCATTTCTGTGTTCTTCCAGTAATTCTGCTTTGTAAATTTCGCCTTCTGCTTTAAATTCCGCAATTTGAGCATCTACATCAGGGATTTCATATCTTTCAAACGTTAAATTTTGTTTGATGATATTTTTCATCTCTTCTTCGATTTTTTCCAAATCATCATGGGTAAAAGCATGCCCGTCGGTCAGGTCAAAATCATAGTAAAAACCCGTATCAGTTGCCGGCCCTATAGCTAACTTTGCACTCGGGAACAGCTTTTGTACGGCCTGTGCCATAATGTGTGATGCGGAGTGTCTCAGTACTCCAAGAGTTTCATTGTTTTTTTCCATTTTCTATCCTTTCTTTTTCGGATAAATACTTCCAAGCGCCTTTAGTCACATCTATCGGCAAAATATTTATCCCGGGGCGGATCCCCCTAACTGTTACATGGAATAGTTTAGCATAAACAACTTAAAACTATGACGTAATAAAAAAATATAAATTTCTGTTAAGAATTTTATGTTATAATTTTTATAATAAAAGAGGGAATGAATATGAAAAGATTTTACACAACGACTGCAATTGACTATGTTAATGGTGCACCGCATATCGGGCATGCTTATGAAAAGATTCTTACGGATGTAATATACCGGCATTTTTCACAGAGATATGAAGATACTTACTTCTTAACAGGAACAGATGAGCACGGAATAAAAATTCAAAAGACATCTGCAGCACAGGGAACGACTCCGAAAGAACTCTGTGATATGAATGCTAAAAAATTTCAGGATTGCTGGAAAACTCTGGATATTAATTATAGCCAATTTATCAGAACTACGGATAAAGAACATGAAGAAATTGTACAAAAAATTTTTAAAAAACTTGTTGAAAAAGGTGATATCTATAAAAATTCATATACAGGATTGTATTGTTCAGGATGTGAAGCTTTTTTGAGCGAAAAAGATTTAACAGAGGACGGACTTTGTCCGGATCACCTTAAAAAACCGGAAGTGGTTAGCGAAGAAAATTATTTCTTCAGACTTACGAAGTACAAAGATGCAATTATAAAACATATCAAAACACATCCTGATTTTATTGTGCCGTCGTTTAGGGCGAATGAGGTTTTGAATCAACTTGAAAATATTGAAGATATATCGGTTTCCCGTGCAAAATCAAATGTATCCTGGGGAATTCCCGTGCTTGAAGATGACGAGCAAGTTATCTATGTTTGGATAGATGCTTTATCAAACTATATTACGGCACTAGGATATAATCCCGAAGGTGAGAGCGGGGATAAGTTTAAAAAATACTGGCCTGCAACAGTTCAAGTTATAGGTAAAGATATACTTAAATTCCACAGTATTTATTGGATTGCAATACTGATGGCACTGGAACTTCCTTTGCCTGAACATATTCTTGCACACGGATGGATTACAATTGACCAGACAAAAATGTCTAAATCATTAGGAAATGTTATTTCACCTGAATCTATCCTTAAAGCATTTAATCTTGAACATCCGGATGCATTAAGATATTATATGGCATCTGCTGCTCCTTGCGGAAAAGACGGAAATTATTCCGATGATGATTTTAAAGAAAAAGTTAATGCACATATTGCAAACTCTATGGGAAACCTCCTTAACAGAACTCTCTCAATGCTTGTAAAATACTTTAACGGGGATATTAAACCGGAATTCAAAGTACAATCAGAACTTTTTGACAGAGCTCTTGAAACAGTCAAGGCTGTAGAACATCACTTTGATTATTTTGAAGTTCAGGAAGCTTCGCAAAAAATTATTGAACTTGTAGATATTACCAACAAATATATAACGGATAATGCACCATGGACATTAGCCAAAGAAGGTCAAACGGATAAATGCGGGCAGATTTTAACAAGTGTTTTAGAGGTGATGTGTGTAATTTCTTCTTTGATTTATCCTTATTGTCCAAATATTGCACAGGCAATGGCGGAGCAACTATCCTATGATTTGTCAACCGGGCTTGATAATGTAAACTGTAATAATCTTAAGCCGGGACATTTGATTGATAAAGAAAGTATCAAACCGGTATTCTTAAGAATGGATAGCGAGCTTGCGGATAAAAGTAAAAAATAGTATCAGGTTAAACTTTTTTGAGTATTTTAATATTAAAAATATTTTTACCGGCTAATTTTTCCGAAAAATTCTGAATATATTCTATAAAAGTCCGGGCAAATTTACCTTTTGGAATTTCAAACTCAAAGGTATTACCGGCATGGGATTTAATAAAATCTTCAAGATGTTTCTTCAAGCCCCTGTGTGAAATCCGAATTTTATACTTTGCAGCGAGCTTGTTTCGTAAAAGTATAAGATAATTTTGTTCCAAAGAGTTAGTTAAATTTTTTGATAAAATCTTTGTGCCTATTTCTTCTGTTGCCGGTTTTTTCTTTCCGGTATCTGCAAATTTAATATTTTCTATGTATTTTAATAAATTAAATTTTTCAATAAATACTTCCGGCAGATAATTGAGTACTGTAGGCTGTTTTGTTGCAGCTTCCAAAACGGCTTTTTCAGTTACCCCATTTTCTTTAAGAGCTTGTGCTATTGTTTTAATATTCTTTTCAATATGTTCCGTTCTGGCAGTCAAAAGATTTGGGTTATTAACAACCATTTTCATTGTAAGTTCAGACGAAATACCGTTTTTTCCCGTGTAGTTTGAAAGTTTTTTAAAAGTATTTTCGACTGTATCAGGGGACATGGAAAACAGTACGGGTAATCTTAAAGCTGTTTTTAGATATAATTCAGTATTAATTCCGTATGAAGAAAATCGTTTTGCGGCTTCTTTTATGTTATATTCTAATGTCGGCGGGCTGTAGAGAAAAATCGAAGGATTTTTTAATGCCGCTTTGATTAAATCGTGCCGGGTCAGATTTTCTTTTTGGAATCGTGAAGTAATGTTGTTAAGCTTTTCTACTACGGTTTCTGCTCTGCTCACCGCAAGTGAACGGAATTTCGCATCTGCTTTTACAAAAGCTTCTCTGGAAAAACCTTCGGATTTTAAAGCGTTGAATACTTCATCAATCTTAGGATTGATAAAAGTATTTGCTGAAAGCTTGCCTTCCGAGATAAGCTTTTTTGCAGTACTTTCAAGCGTTTCAGCAGGCTGATTTATATATGCCGGAGGTTTCCCGGCTTTATAATTTACGGTTGAAAAAAATATTTTCATATCGGTATAAAACCTCCGAAAAAATAAATTTGCTAAACAATACAAATTTAACTGTCGGATAAAAAACAACAGATTTATTTATGTTAATATTGTTTTATGGTAAAAACCCGATTAAAGATATTTGCAGGAGATGTTTTAGGCGGCCTAAACTCTGCGATTGTGGCTTTGCCGCAGGCTCTTGCTTTTGGTGTGGCAACTGGTTTTGGTGCCGGAGCCGGTGTATGGGGAGCCGTTATATTGTGTTTTGTTGCAGGAATTTTCGGAGGGAAAATCCCCCTTGTGTCCGGAATCACCGGTCCCGTGACTATAGTTGTCGCATCAATTATGCACGCTCTTAATGCCGATATTTCTTCGGTTATTCTGGTTATGCTTATGGCGGCAATTCTGCAAATAATACTTGGTATGACTTCATTAGGTGCGATAGTAAAGTATGTACCTTATCCGGTCATTTCGGGATTTATGAACGGTATTGGTACTATTATCATAATAATGCAGCTCAACCCTTTGATGGGATGTCCGGTTATGTCAAATACTATAACAAGTGTTGCGGCTTTTTTTAAAAATATATATTCAATTAACCCGGAAGCTCTTTTTATCGGTTTGATGACGCTGGTGATAGTATTTGTGATACCCAAAAAGTTTAATAAAATTATTCCGGGGCAGGCTATTGCACTTATTATATGTACTTTTATCTCAATTAAAGCAGGACTGGATGTTGAGAGAATTTCTCAAATCTCTGTTAACTTGCCGGCACTAACTTTGCCGGGGTTCAGTCTTTATTCGATAATTACATATTTTCACTATGCAGTTATGCTTGCAATAGTATTATCTTCTGAAAGTTTATTGACTGTATTAGTTGCGGATTCTCTTATTAAAACCAAGACTCCGACAAAACAAATGCTTATAGGACAAGGAGTCGGGAATATGTTCTGTGCATTAACGGGAACTCTTCCGGGTTCTGCTGCCACAATGAGAACGGTAGCTGCAATTAATTCCGGTTCAACGACCAGAATTACTCCGATTGTAAGTTCTTTAGTTTTGTTTCTTTTAATATCTGTTTTTTCAAATTTTGCCTCTCAGATACCTCTGGCTGTCCTTGCGGGAATTTTGATAAAAATCGGATATGATATTATAGATGTAAAATTACTTAGAGTAATTAAGTTTGCCCCTAAAGATGATTTATATGTTTTAATTCTTGTATTTATACTTACGGTATTTTATAATCTGATTGTAGCTGTAGGGGCGGGAATTACATGTGCTGCGCTGCTCTACGCTAAAAGGACTGCGGATAGAACAAAACTTGTTCAAAAAATTGTTTATGATAAAGATATTATTAAACTTGAAAAATTGCTTGAAAAAGATTATAAACATAAAATCAGGGTTGTGCATATAGACGGGCAATTTTTCTTTGGTTCTGCAACCCAGCTTATATCACAATTTGAAGATATATGGGGCACAAAATATCTTATACTTGATTATTCAGCAGGGGATTTACTTGATATATCCGCTATATTTGCGCTGGAAGATATTATAATAAGACTTCAGTCCCAAAAGGTTAAGATAATACTGATTGTAAAGAATGAAGAGGTTAAAAAACAATTAGCCAAGCATGGTATAATCGGGCAAATCGGTGAGGATAAAGTTTTCTTTACGGAAATTGCGGCTATTAACTTTGCAAAAGAATGTCTTAAAAATAAAGTTAAGAAGAAACATTTCTGGGATAATTTTAAATAAATTTGTTAAATTTACAATATTTTACTATGTCTTGCAACATTATTATCACTGTATTGCAAGGCTAATTCCAAATCTTTATCCGTAACTCTTTATGAATGGAAAGTTGCTCCCGAAGCTTTGCCGGAAGATGAGGAAAAAATGAATAACATGCTTTAAACGGGAAGATTGGATTTCAAAGAGGCTGATTTCGGACAATTTATACAAATGGTGGAACCGGTAAAATATATTAACAAAAATTTACTTTATGTATAATTAATCTCTGTTAGTTGTATAATCAATATAAATGGAGATTATGATGCAAGAAATTTTAGAGAGAAAGTCAATCAAAAATATAGATTTTAATTGTGATTTAGCACAAGCATACGGGATTTATAAAAACAACAGCGAATATGAGCTTCTGGATTACGTTAGTTCGGTAAATATTTCCTGCGGGTTTCATGCCGGTGATCCAGCCGCTATAAAAGAGGCTCTGTTAAAGGCAAAAGAGAAAAATTTGGCAGTGGGTGCGCATATAGGTTTTAATGATATTCAAGGTTTTGGATACAGACCGGTAGAACTTAAAGAAGATGAACTGGAGTCGCTTGTAATTTATCAGGTCGGGGCGATAATCTCCTTTGCAAAAGCTTACGGACTGAGTATTGAACATGTACGCCCGCATGGTGCAATGTATAAAATGGCCGGTGAGGACTTTGCCTTCTCATGTACTATAGCAAAAGCAATAAAAAAATGCTCAGAGTGGCTTATATACTATGCACCTGTTGGTGATATTACATCTAAAGTTTCTGACTATATCGGGATTCAGACTGCAGGTGAAATTATGCTTGAAAAAACATATAATCCTGATTTAACAATAGATTATTCAAAAAACGATAATACAAATAATTATGATTTAATAAAAAGGCTTCAGCATTTTCTTCATACTTCTCAAATCAGAAATAATTTAGGCGGTATGAGTTTTACGAATGCTGCGACTATTCATTTTTCAAATAAGTATAAAAATTCATTAGAGCTTATTAGTCAGGCAAGAGAATATATTACTCCTTCTCCTGTAAATTATAACAAAGCAAAAATTACCGGCTGGGTGGATTAAGACTATGGCATTTAATTTTAAAGATAATGTAAAGGTTGCAAAAGATGTTGGATGGCTGATTCCGGGGCTGAATGTCAAGAGATGGCTTCTGCTGATATTTTTAGGCTCCGTATTGATGGTTTTAGGATTGCTCATTCTTGCAGATATTCGTCCTGTTTATCTTACAATGGAGCTTATAAGAAAAGCCGCCATGATACTTCCTTCCAATATTCTTGCAGTGATTTTTGTTATTCTCGGTGCAGGAATATTTTTTAAAGGATGGCAGAAAACAACTCTTTCCATAATGGATATGGATTCGCGAAAAGGAAATAATTCGCTTTTAGAGAGGCTTTATCGCAGAAGTAAATTGAATAAAGGTGCTAAAATTGTTGCAATAGGCGGCGGCACAGGACTTTCGATGCTTTTAAAAGGGATAAAGAAGTATACGAATAATATCACTGCTGTGGTCACAGTGGGTGATGACGGTGGAAGTTCAGGCAGATTAAGAGAAGAGATGGGTGTTCTTCCCCCCGGTGATATCAGAAACTGTATAGCTGCCTTAGCTGACGATGAAGATTTAATTACAAAACTTTTTCAATACAGATTCAAAACCGGTGAAGGGCTTGAGGGGCATAGTTTTGGAAATCTTTTCTTAACCGCGCTATGCGCTATCACAGGTAATATGGTAAGGGCGGTCAAGGAATCATCAAATGTTTTGAATATAAGAGGAGTGGTGCTTCCTGCAACACTTGACGACATGAAACTTGCAGCCAAGTTTGAAGACGGAAGAATTATAAAGGGAGAATCAAATATTCCGGAAGCCCACGGTAAAATAGAAAGGCTTTTTACAGAGCCTTCTGATTGTCAGGCTTTGCCGGAAGTTATAGCAGCTATACATGATGCTGATTTGATAATTTTGGGTCCGGGGAGTTTGTATACAAGTGTAATTCCAAATCTTTTGGTGTCCGGAATTGCGGAAGCGGTTTTTCAATCCGGGGCTAAAAAAATATATGTTTGCAATATTATGACTCAGCCGGGTGAGACGGATAATTATACTGTGGCCAGCCATGTTAATGCTTTGATAAGTCATGCGGGCGGCAGAAAAATTATAGATGCGGTGCTTGTAAATAACTCGCTTCCTGATAATATATCGGAAGGTTACGCTAAAACCGGCTCCATTCCGGTCAGGCTTGATATGGAAAATGTTGTTCCTACAGGTGTAAGCATAGTATCCCGAAAACTTATCCAAGAAAGCAGGGACGGTCTTGTCAGACACAGTTCTCACAGGGTTGCAAGGGCAGTTTATTACTGGTATAAAAAATCATTACGGAAATAAATTTTTATGGTAAAAAAAACGGTAAGTATATTTCAAAAATTAAAAAATAGCGGTGAAAAAATTGCTATGCTTACGGCTTATGATTATTCAACAGCACAAATTCTTGAAATGACTGATATTGACGGAATTCTCGTCGGGGATTCTCTTGCCCAGGTGGTTTTAGGGTATGAGAATACTTACAGTGTAAGCATGGAAGAAATGCTTGTTTTTGTAAAAGCAGTTTCCCGCGGAGCAAAGAATTCTTTTATTGTCGGTGATATGCCTTTTATGAGTTATAATACTTCTCTTGAGCAGGGGTTGGAAAATGCCGGAAAAATGATTCAAGCAGGTGCTTCGGCTGTTAAACTGGAGGGTTGCAATGAGTATATTCTGAAGCTTGTGAGAAGATGTGTTGAATCCGGCATACCGGTGCTTGGACACCTTGGTTTTACTCCTCAATTATTAAATACGATTGGCGGATATAAAATTCAAGGTAAAAGTGCGGATGCAACAGAAAAAATTCTTGAGAGTGCTAAAAAACTTGAAGAAGCAGGTATTTTTGCCATAGTTCTTGAACTTATGCCGGCACAGAGTGCGGATTATATTACAAAAAACCTGCAAATTCCGACAATTGGCATAGGTGCAGGCGCAGGATGCAGCGGACAAATTGTTGTAATTGATGATATTTTAGGCAAATTTACGGATTTTACTCCGAAATTTGTTAAACAATATGCAAATCTTCATGGTATTATCTATAATGCTGCAGGCAGATATTTATCCGAAGTGAAAGAGGGTATTTTCCCTTCTGAAGAGCAGTCTTTTGAGTTGGATACGGAAGAAAGAGAGAAACTTAATGTTGTTAAACAAAATTGAAGAAATTAAGAAAAATATAAAAGTTTGGAAAAAAGAAGGTTTGACAATAGGATTGGTTCCTACAATGGGAGCGCTGCATGCCGGACACTTAAGCTTGATAAAAAAAGCTAAAGAAACATGTGACAGGGTGGTTGTATCCGTGTTTGTCAATCCTATACAATTTGGTCCTGCTGAGGATTATGATAAATACCCCAGAACTCTTGAAGCGGATGAGAAATTGTGTAAAGAAAATGGAGTGGATATAGTTTTTGCACCTGCGCCGAAAGAGATGTACGGAGACGGGGGCAGGTTGTCTAATGATATATTAACTTATGTATGTCCGCCGTTTTTTTATGTAAATAAACTGTGTGGGAAAACCAGAGTAGGCCACTTTGACGGAGTTTGCACGGTTGTACTGAAATTATTAAATATTGTTCAGCCGGATTACGCATTCTTTGGGCAAAAAGATGCACAGCAGGTAATTATAGTTAAAAAAATGGTTAAGGATTTGAATGTACCCGTTAAAATTATTCAATGTCCAATTATAAGAGAAGAATCAGGTTTGGCTCTTAGTTCCAGAAACAAGTATCTGACAGAAGAAGGTAAAAAAGATGCGCTTGCACTGGGTAAGATTCTGAATAACATTAAAGCTTGCTATAAAAAAGGAATAACCGATTCTGTTGCATTAAGAGAAACCGCTTATGCATATCTTAGTGAAAAACATGATTTAGAATACTTAGAATTTGTTGACAGAGATACTTTAGAAGACAGAACTATTGCAGATAATAATACCGTTGTACTTATAGCTTGCAGGGTTGAAAATGTCAGACTGATTGATAATATATACTTGGGGGAAAATTAGATGCATAAATATGTCTTGGGAACGTTTGGTTTCTTTAAAAGCTTTTTACAATTTTTAAAAATAATTATAGTGTTTTTTATACTTTTACACCTATTGTTC
>CALUTN010000031.1 GCA_944323665.1 Candidatus Gastranaerophilales bacterium
GTAGCGCAGAGGACTCATAATCCTTTGGTCGTGGGTTCGAATCCCTCCGGGCCCAAATTTTATAGCAAGAGCCGAAAAGGCTCTTTTTTAGTATTTTTTAAATTCTAATCCAAAATTCAAATTGCCCGAATTAAAAAATGATTATGAGGATATCAGAACATAAACAATATATTATTTTGACTGTTTAAAATTTGAGGGTTGTGTAAAAAGAAAACGCATGATATAATAATGATATACTGGAATACTCTTAGAAATTTATATGATGAACTAAACATTTACCACACAGCGAGGCAGAAACGAATATGAAACAGACAGAAAACAAACAACAAGGTTATACTTTAGCAGAAGTACTTATTGTTCTTGGTATAGTTGGTGTTTTAGCGGCAGTAATGCTTCCTCTTGCAAACAAGTTTAAACCTGATAAGAATAAAGCTTTATTTATTAAAACATATGATGATATAGTTCAGGTTGTAACAGAACTGGTCAAAAATACAACTATTTATCCGTTAACAGACGAGAAATATAATTATATGCGCGCCCCTCTTGCAAATACGGTTAGCGTAACTCTAAAAGACGGAACCGTTATTCCGGGCGGTGAAAGCAAGTTCTGTCACGCATTAGCTATGGGTTTCAATTTAAAATCCAATACTTGCTCTGATGAGACTGCCGCTAACAGAGTTTTAACTCTTACAAACGGGACAACTATAGGAGTAGACGGGCTTAAATTACTGGTTGATATAGATGGCGCCGCAGGTAATAACTGTTCATACAGCGATAGTTGTAAAAAGCCTGACCAGTTCCATCTGCAGGTTGCAAATAACGGGTATGTAGCAATTACCGACTCTGCCGGAGCATATTACAGAGGAACCCGCGCTAATTGGAGATTGTCAGATATAATTCCATATACACCGGATGAAGTAGCAAAATGGGAAGATGATAAACCAATCGAACTAGCCGCAGATACTTCCGACGATGGTACCATTAAAGACGATAGCGGTGATGATGTTGTGGATGACGGTAATGACGACACTGTTGTGGATGACGGTGACAATGGTGATGATACACCTAATGATGACCAGTCTTCAGGCGGTTCGTCAGGTAGTTCTTCCGGTGGTTCGTCAGGCGGCGGTATCATTATAGATGATGGTGACGATGATGATACACCTAATGATGACCAGTCTTCAGGCGGTTCGTCAGGCGGCTCCTCAGGCGGAAATAACAACAACAACAATAACAACAACAACAATAACAATAACAATAATAATAACAATAACAATTCATCCGGACCCGGTACTAGTAGCGGCGGCGTATTTTGCGACGATCAAGGCGCGGAAGATTATACAAGTACCGGCAGACATCCTTGCGGTTATTAATACCGGATTGTCTAAGAGTCAACCGGGTTTGGTGTGCTTTTGGCACAATCACTTGGTAAAATCATATTAACTTACTTATATCAATTTTAGAATTATCAGTAAAAGACTTCCCATCTTCCCAAAAGAACTGGAAGTCTTTTATGTCGTATATTTTTTTAATACCCTGATGTATGGCGCATTTGATAAAGGGTTCCTGTTCTTCAACATATATGCTTTTTCCGTCAATAAAATAAGGAACCAAAACTTTACCGAATGAACTATAAACCTCTTCCCAGGCGGATAATTCACAATCAAACAACAAATCCAAATCTGACCCGTAATTTGAGGTTCCCTGAGCCCGGGAACCGTGCAGCCATACACGTTTAATTTGAGGAAGAGATTTAAAATAATCAAGCAAAATATTATAAGAACTTTCTTTTATAAGCAACTCTTCGCAGTTATAATTTACGGGCCCGTCCGGCAGCTTTAGTTCCTGTTTGCAAATTTCATTAAAAATAATTTCATTCTCTTCCAAAAACTTTTTATTTTCGGGAGATTCCGTTAAAATATGCATGGATTCTATCTTATAGCGAAATTTTTCAAGCACTCGAATCATAGCTTCTTTTTTCTGCGCAGCATCTTTTATCCCTACACAATAGTTAACCCACTTTGTATAATTTAACCAAGTATCGGCATCAGTAATAAGTTTATCCTTTCCGGCCCGAGTGAGAATTTCGACCGGAGATTGCATGTAAATTCCCTTTTTTCTGTATAAAAACCTTATAAATTTAGTGTAAAAAGTCTCAAGGGATTTCAACGACCAAAAATATGCATTAAACTCTTCATCCGGCAGCGTTCCTTCTAGAAACCTTTTATCATAGTTTTGAAAAGTTTCATATTTGTCATTAATAGTTAATATATTCAAATAACCGGTTTCTAAAGTTTTCATTTCTGCTCCAGAAATTCTTTCATTTTTTGGTCAATTTCTTCAAAAATCGAAAAATGGTCATATAATACATATTTTATAATTTCTTCACGTTTATATTTTTTATCAACAGTCAGCATGTCATTCATAAATATAAGACTTTCACCCTCTCTTAGAACACCTGAACGAAATGCAACTCTTATAACCATAGTATTTTTATTGTAAAAGTGTCCATGGTTTCTTAAATAGGTAAGAAGTAAAAATATTGTAGATTTAAAAAAAACAGCTATAGCTTTATGCCGTTCGAGCGGTGACAAAGAAGCATCGTTCCTTACCGCCTGAATCTTCTTATAATCATTAATCCAGGTATTTTGATAATAATCTTCCCAGTGCAAATATTCTACTTCTTCCATCCGCACCTCCAAGGATATTATATCAAATCCCGCTTTGATTAAATCATCTATAAATTGTAAATAAGATTTCCGGTTCTTCTGTATATACTTCTTTTATGCCCGTTTTTTAAACCGATTACAAAAACTCTGCCATTTTGTCAAAAGTCTTATATGAGGCGGGAGTTTATATTTACTTACATAATTCAAGGTATCAAGGTATTCCGTCCAGCCGTATTTTTTTGCCGTTCCGGGTTTAACACTATAAAATATACATTCATTTTTATGCTCTCTATAATCCCTTTTGCCCGCCATAATTGCAGAATAAGGTATGCACATATAAGAGGGGAGGAAAAAGACATCATCTTCAATAATCTTGTTTAATGCATCCTGATCCGGAAAAATCGGTTCAATTTTTTGAATAAAATCTATGGATTCATTTCCGATATTTTTCTTTCTCCATTCTTCAAGGTTCATAAGCAAAATTGCGGAACAGAACCATTTTAAAGGGTTTTTAAGTTTCAAAATATCAACCGCATATGTATCCCAGGTTAAATTTTCATACTTATTATTTTTAATATTATCTTTTTTTAATGGCATTTTATCTCTGACGTAATCCGGTAATGTGAACTCCTCAAAAATACCTGCCGCATACCCCGTAATATCAATATCATAAACCTTTGCAATATCACCAACCACATAAGTATCGCTATCAATATAGAGCAGTTTTTTCTTATCCTGAAAAAAATCTCCCATTTTAAGCCGGTCGAAAGAAGATTGGGAATATCTGCCATGTTCATTTAAATCAGGTATACCCAAAATCTTTCTGTCATAAATTTTTAGTACTAAATTTTTATATTTTCTCGTAATCAAATTAATTTTTGCCAGTGATTTTGGTCTTATATTGTTTTGAAAATAATGACATACATAAGTACGATTTTTATCCGAATGTTCCATAACCGATATTAGCGAAGTTAACATTAGGTTGACATACTTTTCATCAGAAGAGTATGTAAAACCAACTATTTCTCTTTCATTTGACATAAAAACTCCTTAAATCTCATCACATTTTAATCAAAATGTGGGGTAAATGAAAGGAACCAAAGGCCGGCACTTACTGATTGCAAGCAGAAGAAAGAATGGATTTGTCTAAGAATAATAATGTAAGTTTTAACTAAAATGTGTTAAAAAACAAATCTCCCGGTTTGTTTGATTACTACTATACAAATTAGAAATATTATGATATTATGACACCAGAATACATTTTGATTAAAATGTGATATTATGTTCTATAATATAAAATTAGCATAACTTTCTTCAATCTTATCCTGTTCAATCCCTATATAACGCAAAGTAATTTTCGGATCTG
This sequence comes from Candidatus Gastranaerophilales bacterium, assembly GCA_944323665.1. Taxonomy (GTDB): domain Bacteria; phylum Cyanobacteriota; class Vampirovibrionia; order Gastranaerophilales; family Gastranaerophilaceae; genus CAG-196. The sequence goes on from CALUTN010000031.1 coordinate 4,036, forward strand.
AGTGATTAAAAATTTTTTGGAGCATTGCCACATCCTTAAACTTTTGATAATGATGATATCCGAAGGTTTTTCTCATTGTGTGTGTGCCGACTTTTTCTTCCAATCCTGCAGCTTCACAAGCATCCTTTATAATGTGATATGCTGCAAATCGGTCGACTCTGTTTTTAAAAATGGTTTTAAAAAGAGCGTCATCAGCATCTTTATCTTTGGTATATTCATCGAACATCGGTCTTAATTTTGAATTAATCGGGAATTTTTTGAATTTTCCTGTTTTCTTTTCAATAATTTGGGTATGTGTCTTATTTTTAACATCGCCGACATTGAGTGCAACAATATCAGAAATCCTCAGCCCGCAATTTGTTCCGATAGTAAACAAGAGCAAGTCACGCCTGTTCTTATTTGCTAAAATTCTTTCTACTTTTCGAATATCTTCTATTTTTCTGATAGGTTCTACTGTTGTCATACTGTCTCCTTTCTTTTCAAATACGAGACAATTATGGCAAAAAACCTCTATACCTTCTGCAAAACAAAGAATACAACTTTTGAAGAAAATTAGTTTAGAACAATAGTATTTTTACGTCTTGCAGTTTTATTTTTAACAAGTTCTTTATAGAGTTCTATTCCGCCCAAGAATGAATAAACATTATTGAAACCTTTCTGAACAAGAATTCTGGCCGCACAATAGCTGGTATAACCCGTATTACAGAATAAAACCACTTTTTTGTCTTCAGGAATTTCATTTAATCTGTTTCTTATTTCATTTATCGGAAGGTTAACCGCACCCTGTATTGTTTGTGTTTTATATGCTTCCGGCATCCTCACATCAATCAGATAGGAAGTTTCTAAATCTTCAAAATAAGCAGGTTTTATCAGCCCTCTTAAAATATTATCCGCATTCATCCCCAGAACATTAACAGGGTCTTTTGCGGAAGAGTACGGCGGAGCATAACAGAGTTCGCTGTCGAGCATATCCTGAACAGAGCCGTTATTTCTCATTATGGCAGATATCACATCCACTCTTTTCTCAACACCTTCATATCCGACAGCTTGTACGCCCAGAATTTTTCCTTCCGGTGAGAACAAGAATTTATATAAAGTTTGGCTGGCACCGGGGTAATAAGCGGCATGTGAGCGTCCGTACGTAAAAGTTTTCCAATACGGAATGTTATTTTTGATAAGTTTCTTTTCGTTTAAGCCGGCATTTGCTGCCGTAAGATTAAAAACTTTCAAAACTGATGTGCCCTGGTTATTTTTGTATACTGATTTTATACCGGCAATATTATCAGCTACAATTCTGCCTTGCCTGTTTGCCGGGCCTGCAAGTTGAACAAGCTCATATTCTCCGGTTATAAAGTTTCGGGTTTCTGTACTGTCTCCTGCCGCATAAATATTTTCGTCCGAAGTCTGCATATATTCATTGACTTTAATTCCAAAATCCGTATCCAGCCCTGACGTTTGGGCAAGACGGATTTCCGGTTTAATTCCGATTGCCATAATCACAATATCAAAATCAACTTCTTTTCCGGAGTTCAATACAATTTTTTGTCCGTCAAATCGCTCCACACCGTCAGAGAGAATCAACTCTATACCATTATCGCGCATCCTATTTTGAACAACAGCGGCAATTTCTTCATCAAGCGGGGCAAGGATTTGAGAAGCCATTTCCACAAGACTGACACTTAAGCCCATTTCAATAAGATTTTCGGCCATTTCAACCCCGATAAACCCTCCGCCTATAACAACGGCTTTTTTAGAGTTATTATTTTTTATAAAAGTTTTTAACCTGTCTGCATCAAGAAGTGTCCTTACGGTAAAAATCTTTGTATTATCCATTCCGTCAAAATCAGGTATAATCGGCTTCGCCCCCGGGGTAAGCACAAGATTATCATAACTTATTTTTTCATCGTTATCTAAAAGTACAAATTTACCCTCTCTGTCTATTTGTATAACTTCCGAATTCAAGCGTACATCAATATTAAACCAGGTTTTAAATTTCTCGGGAGTAGAAACGAACATTTGAGTTCTGTCGTTAATTATGCCTGAAATATGATAGGGTAATCCGCAACTGGCAATAGAAATTTCATTAGTTTTCTCAAGAATTAAAATTTCCGCATTTTCATCCAGTCTTCTTAATCTTGCGGCACAACTCGCACCTGCCGCTCCGCCGCCAATTATAACAGTTCTCATAGCACCCCTCTTTCTTTAAAGTTTTATTATAGCATTATTAATATAAAAATTACAAAATGGAAAGTTCATACTGTTTTATGTTATTATAATGATAAACTATAAAACTAAAAAGATTTGGGGATAGGCAGTTAATGAACCTTAGGGAACTTTTCAGCACTGAAGTTGTTAATAACGGGCGTCAGCCTGCAGTTGATTTATGTAAAACAATCTGTATAGTATTAATGATATTGTGCCATGTATTTTACGCGGTAAAATTTACAAATACCCCTTCATTATCTCCGTCTTTCATTGCACATAATCTGGTAAGACTGCTCGGTGCACAATTTTTCATGTTCAGCATGGGACTGGGACTTGCATATACAAGAAATGATTCTGCCAAATGCTGCCTGAGAAGAGGCATAATTCTCCTGTTATCAGGCTATCTGTTAAATTTTTTAAGAGAAATCCTGCCTTGGATGCTGCTGGGAAATTATCCGATGTTTAGTAGTATAATGTCGCATGATAAATTTTTAATGTTACTAAGCGGAGATATATTACAATTTGCCGGCTTAGCATTTTTATTTTTTGCATTTGTAAAGCATTTTAAATTGTCAAATTTAACTATTTTTATTGTAACGTTAGTACTGACGATTATAGGTGCATTTTGTACCAATGAAATAACGGTCAAATTATCACCTGATAATTTCTATTTTTCATTTATAGGGCTTTTTATACCTATAAAAAATTTTACATCCAGCGGATATGTTTGTTTTTCATTTTGTAATTGGATAATTTATCCCGTAACCGGATGGTTATTTGGCAAACTCTTAAAACGCTGTACAAATCCGGACAAGTTTTACTGGTATATGCTTATGATATCAGTACCTTTACTTTTTTTAGCCTGGGCAGCTTTTGATGCCGCCGGAAAAAATATGTGGATGATGCTGATGAATCCGTTAAATTACCATCAGCAAAATCCTGTTATTCTTGCTGTATATATGAATATTATAGCAGTTGCTATCAGCTTGTCGCATATTTTTGCAAATTATTTTGTTAAGTTTAAATTCTGGGGAATAATCAGTCATTTCAGTAAAGAGCTGCCTACATTATATATAGCATCATGGGTTGTAATTGGCTGGATAGGAGCATTACTGAAATTTAATCACAAATTTTTAACCAAAGATATGGATAATATTTTCTGGTTATTTGTAATTGTATTGGTGTTATCGGAAATATATATCGGATTAAAAAATTTGTTAAAAAAGAAAAGAAACTCATAAAAATATTAATTCAAATAATTTTATGATATACTAAACAAGTAGGCATTAGTGCCGTTGACTCTGCGCGGGAAAAAGTAACTAAATATAACGTTTTCCGAGAAGCAGAAAAGGCAAAAGCCTTACGTGCAGTCAATATACATTCTTCTAAATTAAATAAATCCGGGGCGTTAGCGCAGTTGGTAGCGCACGACACTGGCAGTGTCGGGGTCAGGGGTTCGAATCCCCTACGCTCCATTTTTGGTAATAAGAGCTGAACAGTTTCAACTTCGGCATTTTTTTGCCGCAGATGCAATAAAAAGCCCAATTTAGTACAAATCAGCACTGTCATATTGCCTTAACAAATCCAGGATTTCCTCTTCGGGAGTTGGTTTGATTTGTTTTCTTATTTTCAAATCAGAATTAATAAAAATTCTTTCACAATCAGCCCTGTAATCAAAAATTTCATTAAAATATTCCGGTAAATTTAATGCCAAAGGCTGTTGTTCCAAAAATTCTTTCTTGGAAATATGTTTAACAAATTGTCTTTTATCAATTATAACTTTACCATCTTTTGTACTTTCTAAAATCCTGCCGTTTTCCGGATCAATATTAATAACAAATTCATTGTTATTTTTATTAATTTTTATTGAAAAATATACAAAATCTACATATCTGGGAGATTTTACTTTCGTAACGGTAATATTTGCTCCGTCAGAAGCTAATATTGAAAACCTTCCCGGGAAAATTTTACCGTTACTCAATTTTTCATGTATAAGATGGGGACTCCGATTTTCAACCGGCGTTTGAAATAAATCATATAATTGCGCCGTAACAGAAGAAATTGAAAGCTCATTATACTTCAAAACAGGGTCAACATTGATTAATACTGTTTTTAAATCGCCGGAAGAATCTGAAAGGTGCCGTGCTTCTTTCTTAATTTCCTTTTTTTGATGCAATAAATCTTTTTGCCGATTCTTAACTTGGGGAGTGTTTTGCGGAGTTACTGTTTGTTTTGTTTCAACCGGGGCAGGCTTATCAACCGATTTTAATTCCGTATTGAGACTACATGGTTTAGAGTATTGTCGGGCAATAAAAGAAGAAAATTCTTCCAATTTTGCCCCCAGATTTCTTAAAATTTCCGGCAGCTGTAATTCCCAAATTTCTTTATCATTCAAAAAAACAAACTCATTAGAACGATATACGGCTTTATCCTTATATTTATCCTTAACTTTTGCAATCTTTCCATCTTTGAAAAAAAGAAAAACATTAGAAATTTCTCCGTTTTGCCCAGATTCTATAACCTTAAAAACCCGATTATCGGAATTACTTTTAATATTGCAAAAAGCATAATTTTTATTATTAAATAGCTTTTTAAAAAGCAGGCTTTTTGATTTCGGACTCGTATCATCCCCGAGAAACATCTTTTTAAACAGAAAAGCCTTTTTACAATTTTTTAGAGCCAGCGCATCATATAATTTTGAAGCTTGAGAACAAACAGTCTGAATTTCAGGTTCTAAACCCAGACTGTTATTAAGATTATTAATATTATTTAGGATTTCGGATACAGAAGTATTTTGCTCTGTTCCATGTAATTTTTTGTTTAACAAAACAAAATTATCAGAGTATAAACCCAGGTTTTGAAACTCTTTAAGAGATTTATCCAGATATCGGAAATTAGGTTCAATAAATTTACAGTCACCGGCGTCTTTCTTTTTCATAACTAAAACGTCGCCTGTTTTTGAAACTCTATACCTTTCAATAGTATCATTTCCCGAATTCAAAATCCCAAACGTCAAGAGTTCATCACTATCCTGACGGGTATTTAATCTGGAAACCTGGAGCCGGTTTCCGTCTGGCAAAACCGAATTAAACAAAAACCCTTTGATTTTTTCTCCGGCTACCAAATCGGGATATAAAGATTTAAATTTTTTTTGATATATTCCATTTAAAGAATTAAAGTATTTCAGAACTTTTTCATAAATTTTTGAAATAGTTTCTATTTTTTGCAGCTTTGTCGATTCCAGTGAAAACTGTTTTACAGTATGGAATTTAGAAGTAGTACCAAAAGTTATGCTGCTGTTATATTTTGTTCCGTAAATCGTAAACATATTGAAATAAAACCCGAACATATATTTTTTTGCCGGATTGTATTATAACTTTGTTGAGTTTTTGTAAAAAAAAATGTATAATAAATGACATATTTTATGTAAGGAGCAAATTTATGATTAAAAAAATTCTTTCAATTGCAGTTTTAATGTCATTATGTTTATCTGTTTCCGCCAAAAGCGACAAAGTAGCAATCGTAGATGTTCAGGAAATTGTTAATAAATCTGCACAGGTTCAGGAACTTAAAAAAGAACAAGATGCAAAAAGACAAGAAATCGCAGAATTTATTAACAAAGCCCAGGAAGAAATAAATAAACAAACAGATGAAACAAAGAAACAAGAATTAATTAATAAGTACGATAAGGAACTTGCGGCAAAAAGAGAAGCTGATATTAAAGAGTATAGTAAAAAACTTGCTGAAATAGACAAAAGTATTTCAAATACTGTAGTAACCCAGGCAAAAGCTATGGGGTACGATTTAGTTCTTGCTAAAAGTATTGTATTATACGGTGGCACAGATATAACAGAAGCCATTTCTAAAGTTGTAAAATAATGCAAATACTTGACTGTACTCTTCGTGACGGCGGATATGTCAATAATTGGAATTTCGGGGAAAAAGGAATCCGTTTGATTATTGACAGTCTTGTTGATGCCGGAATTGATTATATTGAATGCGGTTTTTTAAAAGAAGACAAAAAGGTTTCGGGTAAAACTTTTTTTAAACAAATAAAAGAACTGGAACCATTTATTCTCCCTGAAAAAAATTATACACTTATGATTAATTACGGCGAGTACGGTTTAGAAAATTTTGCTTCCTGCAAATATAAAAATATCAAACTCAGGGTTGCATTTAAAAAAAACAGACAAAAGGAAGCGTTAGAATATATAAAAGCATTAATGGCCCTGGGATATGATATTTTTATAAACCCGATGCATACTAATATTTATTCTGCTGACGAACTGTTTAATTTAATTAACGAAGTAAATAATATAATGCCCTTTGGTTTAACAATAGTAGATACTCTGGGAAATATGTATGAAAAGGATGTCCTTTCCGTTTTTAAACTTATTGATAATAACTTAAACCCGCACATAAAATTGGGATTCCATTCTCATAACAGCTTGCAGCTTTCCTTTTCTAATACCAAAACCCTCTTAAAAATGAAATTAAAACATAAAATTATAATAGACAGCTGCGTTTCCGGCATGGGCAGAGGGGCGGGAAATTTATGTACAGAGTTAATTGCTAAATATCTCAATGACAATTATTCAAAAGAATACAAAATTCTACCGCTTTTAAATATTATGGATGAACTAAAAACAATTTATGAGAAAACTCCCTGGGGATATTCAACACCCTACTACATTGCAGCAATACATTCATGTCATCCGAATTATGCAACTGCACTTATAAAATTAAACCTATCCGACCCGCAAATTGATGAAATTTTAAGTAAAATTCCCGATGAAGAAAAAATAAATTTCAATAATGAATTAATAAAAAAATATATCTGAATTTAAAAACAGATTCTTTCTTAATAAATTTGAATTTTCTGTATTAATCCGGGATTTCTTTTCCGTATAAAGAAACCGGAAGGCTTTTTCATCATATAGACTCTTCTTTTCAGAACTTTTAACAAAGTTAGAAAGGAGAATATATTATGAATATTGTTGAACCGATTAGAAACCTGGAAACACTTCATCAAATTGAAGAATTTTTGAAAACCAGAAAAAAAAGAGATTTAGTTTTGTTTGTCATGGGAACAAACACCGGACTTAGAGTATCAGATATTCTTGCACTAAATATCCGGGATGTAAAAAACAAAGATTTCGTGGAAATAGTAGAAAAAAAAACCGGAAAGCACAAAAAATTCCCGTTAAACAGAAAAATCCGCGCTCTTCTTAACGAGTACATTGATGAGGATGAAGAAGAAGATTATCCGCTTTTTATGACAATTTATAATAACCGGCTGGGAAGGAGTGCCGCATACAGGATTATTAACGGCGCATGCAGAGTTGTCGGCATTAAAGAAAATATCGGAACTCATACTTTGAGAAAAACCTTTGGATATCATCATTATAGAAAGTTTAAAGATATAGCACTTTTACAAAAAATTTTTAACCACTATTCACCAAGTGTAACTTTAAGATATATAGGTATTGATCAGGAGGAAATAAATAAAAGCTACATGAATTTTATACTTTGAAACAATCCTGCAACACAATACTATTTGTGTTGCAAGCCGGCGCTAAAACAATCATAACACGAAATAACTATTTGTACAATATAATTGTCAAATTTTGCTAATAATGTTTATATTTGTCTCAAGACATACATTAATCAAGGATTCTGAAAATATTTCAGAAACATATTTTTTGTTCTGAAATATAACCGGAAAACTAATATCCAAAAGGAATTAAACTAATCCTGCAACACAAATAGTATTGTGTTGCAGGATTGGCTCAAAACAGCATTGGCAGTCATTTTTCAAAATACTAGCCAATTGCCCGACAGACAGTGGAATTATTTCGTGATAGAAATTTTTCATAAGAAAGAGGAAAAATGCCTAAAGTATCTGTTATTATACCGGTATACAATACAGAGGAATATCTGCCTAAATGTCTAAAAAGTCTAACGAAACAGACTCTTAAGGATATTGAAATTATTTGCATTAATGACGGTTCTACAGATAATTCTTTAAGTATTTTAGAAAATTTTGCCCGTAAAGATTCCAGAATAAAAGTTACAAATCAGGAACACAAAAAACAAGGAGCTGCCAGAAACAGGGGAATAGAATTAGCAAGCGGTGAATATATAGGTTATGTTGATTCTGATGACTGGGTAAATGAAAATTTTTATGAAAATCTTTATTCTGCTGCAATAAGAACAAATTCCGATATCGCCATGGGAACAAATATACGCATCGGTAACGGCAGAACTAAAAAACGAATTAATATAGATAAAGAAAAAATAGTCACCGGGCTTGAAGAAAAATTTGAACTTTGTAATTTATTTAAAGACCAGTGCCCGACTAATAAAATTTACCGCCGGAATTTGCTTCTGAAAAATAATATTGTTTGGCCTGAGGATGTTTACTGCGAAGATAAAATTTATACCCTAAAATCCGTTTATTACGCAAATTCTGTAATAGCAGTTCCCGATGCATATTATTACTATTTCCGTAGAACTAATTCTACAGTAAAAAGCAAAGTCGGTTCTTTTTCTAAAAATCAAGCCCGAAAAGAAATGCTTAATTTTTTAAGAACACACTGTCCAAATATAGGGGATAAGAAGATTTGGGCAGTGAAAAAAGAGCTAAAAGTTTTCGGAATAACTTTATACAAAATAAAGGAGAGTCTTAAAAGCGAGAAACATTATTTTTTAGGAGTTCTTCCCTATCTTATAAAACAGGAGAATTAAATGCAGATACTTTGGAATAAAGAAATTGATGAAATTAAGAACAGCGGGTATTTAGAAAATAACCTCTCAATAACTGATGCGTTAATAGAAAATTTTTATAATGAAATTTTAACGGAATCAGATAAAAAACTTTTGCAGCTGTCATTTTTGGAAAACCCTTCTCAGGAAGATTTGGATAATCTTCTCAAAAATTGGGATATAGAAGCAAAACCTGCAAGCAAAACGATTATGCTTTCATATTTTATGAAACTCCATCCGGATTTGAAATTTACTTCTTATGAAGAGCCGAGATTAAAAGGGCTTTTAAATTATGAAAAATTCAAAAATATGAAAATTATCGCCCACTTTAAAAAAATAGGACGGGAACTCAATAAAAATAATATTAAACCCCTTGTAATAAAAGGCGGAGCCATGAAGTTTTTGCGGCAGGAACTTCCGCGTGTAATGGGTGATATAGATATTGTTGTGCCGGATAAAGATTTTATGAAATCAGCAAATCTTGCACAATATATTGGGTATGATTATACAAAAATTGATATTCATTCAATAGACCTTCACCCTCAGGGAACCGAAGAAGGGGCGGTTGATTTGCATAGGTTTATTTATATGGATACGGGATATGAAACCCGTCTGCTCAAGGGGTTATTTAAAAGAGCAAAGTTTGAAATGATTTTCGGAGTGGAATCTCTTCTTCCATGTTTTGAAGATTTAATGTTTATTTCGCTTGTTAATCTTGCAAGAAATCTCCGAGACAAAACCAGCCAAGCAGGACTTTTGTATACTCTTTTTGACTGTAAATATCTGCTGGATAACAAACCTGATTTTGATTGGGAAATTGTAAAAGATAATGCAAAGAAAACAAAAACCGAAGTCCAGATGAATTTTGCAATTAAATTTATCGGAAAAATCTCGTCTGATATCCTT
>CALUTN010000032.1 GCA_944323665.1 Candidatus Gastranaerophilales bacterium
CAGTATTAATAAGATATGATTAGAATACTAACCCAAAGGGAATGAAGTATGTCACAAAAAGAACCGCCGCGGCAAATAACAGTGCCGGAGATGGCGCCGCATGTCCATAGTTTTGCGGCAGGTGAAAACAAGGTAATTAAAATTTCCAAATGGCTTATAAAATGGATTTCTTATTCGCTTGAATCAGGTAAGATTAAGCCTTATGATATGCTGCCTTCAAAAGCTGATTTAGCTTTTCATATCGGGGTAAGCAAAAGCACAATGCAGAGTGTTTTCAGATATGTTGAGGATTGCGGATATATTGAATCGAAGCAGAAAATCGGCACTTATATTAAAGATATGATTAATGGATACAAGCTTAAAAAACTGACTTCTAAGCGAGAACTTGCTGTTGAGGCAATAAAGCGGCATATGACGGAATACGGTTATAAAGAAGGGGATTTGCTTATATCGACACGTAAAATTGCTCAATTAACCGGGATGTCAAACGCGACAATAAGAGCGGCCTTAGGGAGTCTCATTTCTCTGGGGATTGTGGGAAAAAAATATAATTCTTTTATTGTTTTAGCTTCTTCTTTTGAATCAGACGGGATTGTGACAAAAACTCTTGCTGAAAAAGTTGCGGATAGTATTAAAGAATTTATTTTAAATAACTTAAAACCCGGGGATAAATTGCCGCCGAATTCAGAACTGGCTTCCAGGTTAAATGTTAGTCCCAAAACAATTCATGATGCTTCCAAACTCCTGGCAAGGCAAGGCGTTATTATATCAAGAAGAGGCAGGTATGGGACAATTGTCCTCGGACAGACAGAACAAAATCGTGCGGAAGCGTATTCTTACGAAAAAGCGGAACAAAAAATCAGACATTATATTACTCAAAATTGCGAGGTCGGCGATAAACTGCCTTCTATAAAGCAAATCGCTGTACAACTCGGTTTGAGTCCTAAAACTATTAAAAGGGCTTTGGATAATATTGCTGATGAGGGGTATTTGACTTTTTCAAGAGGAAGATACGGCGGAACCTTTGTAACAGATATTCCGCAGGAAGGTGCCGATGCTTATAAATGGCTGGCAATTAATTCTGACTACATTACCAATATAGAAAATTAATTTTAGTCTGTTTGATGAGTAATTTGTATTCAAATACGTAGCACTACTTGAAATATGTCAAGAGCATGGTATTATAAATCATGTAAAATAAATAAAAAGGAGAAAAATCATAGCTAACGAAGACAGAATCCCGGGTAAGGCGGGTAAGGACAAACCTCTTATAAATGAAAGAATCAGAGTAAGAGAAGTAAGATTAATTGATGAGAATGGTAATAATCATGGTATAGTACCAACATCCCAGGCAATGAGAATGGCAGAAGAAGCTGATTTAGATTTGGTTGTAATCAGCCCGAATCAGGCGCCTCCGGTAGCTAAGATTTTAAATTACGGAAAATATAAGTACGAGCTTGAAAAAAAAGCTAAGGAAGCTAAGAAAAAACAGCATGTTGTTGATATTAAGGAAATAAAAGTCCGCTATAAGATTGATACACATGATTACGAAGTGAGACTGAAAAATATAAGAAAATTTATTTCACAGGGGAATAAGGTTAAGGTTGTTGTAATGCTCAGAGGAAGAGAAATGCAGCATTCAAATCTTGCGGTAGAACTTGCGGAAAAATTTATAGCAGATTTGGCTTCTGACCCTGTTGTAGTTGAGAAAAAGCCTATGATTGAAGGTAGAAATGTAACCGTATGGTTTGCCCCTTCCTCTTGATTAATTTTTTTCAGCGCGTAAAATAATAAAAGACAAGAAAATATGCCGCAATAGCTCAGTTGGTAGAGCAAGGGACTGAAAATCCCTGTGTCCTTGGTTCAATTCCGAGTTGCGGCATATTTTTTTACGGCAAAATTACTTTAACTCCGGCTTTTTTTAAACGTAGCGCATAATTCAAATTTAAGGTATAATTTTATTTATGAAGCGCTTTTTAAGAAAATTGTTTTCAAAAGTTACATTTTTAATCTTTCTTGTAGTACTTATTTGGGCAGGATATTTTTATCCGGAGTGGTTTAAAGAACAGTATAGACACGCCAAAGGAATGTACTATATTTACAAGGGTGATCAGGCTTATGCCGCTGATAATATGGGAAAGACTCTTGACTATTATCTTGAAGGGCTTGAATTATATCCGGGGCATTATGAAGCATGGTTTAACCTTGGTAATATTTACACTGTTCATGAAGACTATTATTCCGCAGTAGATGCCTATGAGCATGCGATTGAGGCGAACCCGAGATTTGTGCTTGCAAGGATGAATCTTGGAATTGTTTATTCTGAGGACTTAGGTTTTTTTGATGAAGCGATTGCACAGTTTGATGAAATTCCTAAGATAAGACTTTTCAAACTTTGGATTCCGTTTGTTTACAGTAATGTTAAAAGTGTAAATACAAACAGAGGTTTAGCTTATTTTAATAAAGGTGTGGCATATAGGCGCAAAGCGCTTTATCTGCCTTATGAAAAGCAGTATCTTGCATATAAATACCTTGGTGAAGCGGTAAAAGCTTACAGTAGGTCTGCAAAAATTCTTAAGAAAAATCCGGATGTATTTTATAACAGGGCTGTAGCCCATCACTTGAGGGGGGAATTTAGGGAAGCCGGGCTTGATTATTGTAAGGCTATTGACCTTGCACCGATGAGGTTTGAGAGCCATTATAATCTTGCGATACTTTTAAGAAGCCTTAATCGTCACAGAGAATCAATTTCCGAACTCCAAAAAGCAGCGCTTTTGATTACGGAAACTCCTAATTCTTCTGAGCTTCAGACGGCTTATATATTTAATCTTTTAAATGAAGTAACGAGAAGATTTATTACAAGTGACGAGTATTTTACTCAAAAATTAACGGATGAGCCGGCAGGAAGTATAAGTTATACCTATGTTAACGGAAGGATTGTTCCGGACGAAGAGTTTGATAAAGTTATGTATAAAAACTTTAAAACCTGTGCAGGATTTGCCTATTTTAATGAGGAAGAAGAATATTAATGGATAACGGTAAATTACAATTTCTTTCTAAAATTGCAGATGTTTTGACCAAAGAACTTGATTCTTCAGAGCTTGTACGTGAGCTTAAAACAGTTTTAGGGTCTTATATCGCATTAAAAAATTTAAATATATATGTATTTGACCCAAATTCTTCCACATTAAGGAATTATGCAAAGAATTGGGGTATTATTGACGACAGTTTAGATATTGAAGGCAAAGAAAACGCTTATAGTGCATACAATAGTATTCACGGGTATGATTTTGTTATTAATAATAAAGCATATAAGCTCCCTCAGACAATCAGTGATATAAGCTTTAAAATAGGCTCTTTGTATATGCCTATTGTAAAAAATGGTATGGTTTTCGGAATTATTGAAATAATATTTGAAAACGATACATCAATAGATATGGGATTTTTATTCCTGATGAAAATTTTTGGCTCGCAAATTTCGCTAAAACTACAAAACATTGTATTAAATGAGCAATCTCAAGTGAATGTTGAGTTTCATGATGCAATGAAGAATATTGCCAAGATTATAGAAACCCAATATGAGCTTAATTATATTGTGCCGCTTATTGGAGAAATGCTTGATAGGTTTATTTCAGATCATCTTATTTATGTGTTTTTAAAACAGGAAGGAGAATTCAAACTCATTTGGCCAAAGGCTTGTAATGACGAGAGAATTTTTGATATTTTAAAGCGTTTGGATTCGAGTTATGGATTTATTCTTACTAATGATGATAAAATTGGCGCGTTCCCTCTGCTTACTGAAGGCGAGATTACCGGCTGCATTGTTGCTAGGAGTACTTTGGAAAAACTTTCAAAGAGGGATATTGATTATCTAGAGCAATTGACAAGGCAGGCAGCGGTTACTATCAGCCGGGCTAATAATTATTCAAAAATCCTGCAATATGCAACTCTTGATGCGTTAACTTCACTTAATAACAGGCGTCAGTTTGAGATTCGGCTTAAACAAGAGGTTGCAGCAGCTAAACGTCAGAAGAATCCGCTTTGCGGAATGATGATTGATATAGATTTCTTTAAAAAAGTTAATGACACGTACGGTCACGCGGCAGGTGATGAGGTCTTAAAAAGAACAGCGGAAAAAGTGAAAGAACTTTTGAGAGAATCCGATATTCCTGCCAGATACGGCGGAGAAGAATTTGCCGTGCTTTTACCTTTTACGGGACTCGAAGAAGCAAAAGTTGTCGGTGAGAGATTACGAAAAGCTGTTGAACAAAATCCGGTTACGATAGGAGAAGAGGAAGTTGACAAAAAAGATATCAATGTCACAATAAGTATGGGTATAGCAGAATTTAACCCCGATGAAACCGGTGAAGAACTTTTTGAAAGAGCAGACAAGGCTCTTTATCAGGCTAAAGAAAGCGGAAGAAATAAGGTAATAACAATAAGTGGAAAATAAATTTATACAAAAATGTAATACATTAGAAGATACTAAAAAACTTGCCTGCAAATTTGCGCAATTGGTTAAGGAAAGCGGTTGTTTTGTTAATCTTTTCGGAGAAATCGGAGCCGGAAAGACGGCTTTTGTAAGACTTACCGCTGAAGCCTTAGGCGTGAAGGAAAAAGTTACAAGCCCAAGTTTTGTAATTTTAAATGAATATCACAGTGCGTCCATTCCGGTTTATCATTTCGATTTATACAGGCTTGAAAATGTGGGTATAAGTACAATTGCTGATGAACTCAGAGAATATTCGGAAGGTAAGAAAATAACTTTTGTTGAATGGGCAGAGTTTTCACAGGGCGAACTCCCGTTTGAACGTATTGAGATTAATGTTACTTATGATGACGATGATTCAAGAGTTTATGAATTTTCTTCCATAGGCAAGAAAAACAATTATGTAATAGAAGGATTAAAAAAGTGAGAATGTTGGCTTTTGACACCTGTCTGGATAAAACTTATGTAACATTATCAGATGGTGAAACTTTTAAAAATGAGATAATTTTATCAAATAAAGAGAATTATCATTCTGCATATTTGATTTCTACAATAGTTAAACTGCTAAAAAATTCCGGAATGACACCCGGTGATTTGGAATGCATCGCAACAGATATCGGTCCGGGCAGCTTTACCGGTATAAGAGCATGTGTTACAGTTGCAAGAATGTTTGCACAGCAGCTTAATATAAAAGCAGTTGGTGTCTCTTCACTTGAGATTTTGTCAAAAATCCATGGCGGAGAGGATTTGGTTGCGCTGGATGCACGCAAAAACAAAGCCTATGTCTATGATGGAAAAATTCTCGGGGCAATTGAGCTTGAAGAGGCAGATAAACTTGTTAAAGGAAGAAGAGTGATAACAGATAATGCCCTTATTGAAAGATTCCGCCAATATACGGAAAATATTATTTCATATCAAGAAGGAAACTTTCCGTTGGGTGAAATTCTTGCAAGGGTGGCTTTAGAAAAAATACAAAAAGGTATTGATACAAATTGGGGCAGCCTAAAACCCCTGTATATTCAGCCGCCTCCTGTTTGGAGTAAGTAAGGCGTTTATTGTCAAAACACTTTGCTTAGGGTATTCTTATTACAGACACAAGTGAGGAGAGGGATATGACAGTCATAGAAAAGATTAATGAAATAAATGACGTTGTTAAAGATATTTTTGATTTTACCCAGACAAACGAAATCGTAAAAGAGGATTTTTATGAATATCTTGCTACAATAGGCGCAAGAGATATTTCACTAAACCAGATGGAAAAAGTTTTTCTGCCATATATTTTCGAAAGAAGAATCGGAAAAGAACATAAACCTGTCATGAAAATGTTTCTGGAAGAAGGAAAGTACAAAAATAAAGAAATCGCGGAAAGCCTTTCTGATGCTCAAGCCTCTATTTTTGAGATAAAGAAAATTCTGAAAAACGGATTTGAATTACATAACCTTATTAATGAAAAAACTTATACAGTTCTCTCCCTTACCAAAATGACCAGTTTCCGCGGAGTTTATGCCGGACAGTATATTGCAGCCAGAATCTTTAAGTTCAAAGATGAATATTATGTTATAGAAATTTCAAGCGTTCTTTCTCATTCACAAAAGGAAGAAGCTATGAGATATGCTGTCATGAAACTCGTCCAGAATCCAAAACTGCTCTATATTGATAACCCGGAAAAAGAAAACGAAATTAAGACAATCGTTGCAGAAATGTATGAAAAATTCATAAGCACTTTTGGTAAAGATACTATTTTAACCACCAATAAACACGCTGATGACATCATAGGCGCTTTTAACGACGGCGAAGAAGTTGACTTATCTGATAAGATATCTAACCTTGATACTTATAAATTTTTCCATGTAAAAGAACTGGATAATAATTATTCAAACTTTTTAGAAAATTCTCTCGGCGGATTTTCTTCTCACTCCGAAATCTATGATGTTGCAGTTATATTTGATAAAGAAAAAGGTCTTTATGCAATACCTTTCTATGAAACTTTTACAAAAATATTTGCAAATAAAAACTCAATAGAAAATCAGAAAGAATGTATTGAATACTTCCTGACAAACGATTCTATACCGGATTCAATATTAAGGAGAGTACATAATGAATACTCTAATTTTATGGAAGTTATAAATGAAACCCTCAACACTTCATATACATTTGATGAACTTTTGCAGGAATATAAATCCGAATACTTGAATAATAATATATACTCTTCTGCAACTGTTTTGTACTGTTCAAATGCATTTTCACAAATGTTTGACATAATCTCAACACCAAAGCCTGAACCTGCAGCTGTTCCGACACAAAAAGTCGGTCGTAATGACCCTTGTCCTTGCGGCAGCGGCAAAAAATACAAAAATTGCTGCGGCAAAGAAGCATAATAATTCCACCGGCAAATAAAGTATAATCAGGATTAAAACAGCTTTTCCGGTTTATTCCGGAAGGATATTGTACTGTTCTAATATCGGATATTTTTCAAAACTAAAGCAAACTTGTAATATTATCTCTTGTGATTACAGCGTCATAGTTTTTGTATCCGAGAATATCTTCTATATCATCGGAATGTGCTCCGACAATTTTTCTGCATTCTTCAGAGCTGTAATTAACCATGCCGCGGGCAAATTCAACATTATTTTCATCACATATAGAAACAACTTCACCTTGTCTAAAATCGTTGACTACGTTAATAATTCCGATAGGAAGCAAGCTTGAACAAGATTCCAAAACAGCTCTTTTGGCACCGTCATTAACTATTAACTGCCCTTTTATATTTGTAGCATAACCAATCCAGCGTTTTTTGTCTGAAAGATTCTCACTGGTCGGAAGGAACATTGTGCCAATAGGCTCACAATTAAATATTTTATTTATAACATAAGGGATTTTACCATTTGCAATAAGAACTTTTCCGCCGAACCTTGTAACAAGTTTGGCAGCTTCAAGCTTGGTCCGCATTCCGCCTCTTCCGCCTTCGGAAGCATCTGTCCCAAGAGACATAATCTCATCTGTTACATTGCTTACTTCCGGAATTAACTTTGCATCCGGATTTGTTTTAGGATTTGCTGTATAAAGTCCGTCAATATCCGATAACAGAATCAATAAATCTGCATCAAGCTCACTTGATACAAGCGCAGAAAGCTTGTCATTATCCGAAAAACAGACTTTTACCCCTGAGAGCATTGTATTCATCTTTATTGTAGACACTGTATCATTTTGGTTAATAATAGGAACTACACCAAACTCCAAAATCTTATTTAATGTTGTTCTTAAACTCAGATATCTATGGCGCAGCGAAAAATCATCTTCTGTTAAAAGAATTTGGGCAATAGGAATGCTGTATATTCCAAATCCGTTCTCATAAAACGCCATCAAGCGGCTCTGTCCTACAGCAGCACAAGCTTGTTTCAGACCATCTTCGTCTGTTGATTCAAGGTTAAGCTTCTTTTTTCCCAGACCCACAGCTCCGCTCGTCACTAAAATAACTTCTTTTCCCTGGCGAACAAGTTTTGCCATATCTTCAATAAAGGAATATATTCTGGATATTGCAACCTCTCCGTCTTCGTTTCTTAAAACATTTGTTCCGAGTTTTATAACAATTCTCTTAGCATTAATAAAATCTTTGCGTTCCATTGATTAAATTCCCATTGCTCTTAATACATCATCTAATTCGGAAGATGTCTTTTTAACATCAGTATTTGAATACTTGATAGCATTATCCGGATCCTTAAGCCCGTTTCCGGTGAGAATACATACAATATCTGTTCCGGCTTCAACCAAACCTTCTTTATTAGCTTGTATCAAACCTGCTACAGATGCTGCACTTGCGGGTTCACACAAAATACCTTCTGTAGAAGCCAGTATTTTATAAGCTTCCGCAATCTTTTCATCTGTCACACACCCTATTTTACCCTTGCTTTCATCTCTGGCAGCTTCCGCTTGTGTCCAGCTGGCAGGATTTCCTATTCTTATAGCCGTTGCAAAAGTTTCCGGATTCATAATCCGTTCGCCTCTTACAATTGCAGCAGAGCCTTCGGCCTCATAACCCATCATTTTAGGCAGGGTCTTGATAATTCCTTCTTTGAAGTATTCTCTATATCCTTTCCAGTAAGCTGTTATATTCCCCGCATTTCCTACCGGAATAAAGTGATACTCCGGAGCTTTGCCTAAGGCATCACAGATTTCAAATGCACCGGTTTTTTGACCCTCTATTCTGAACGGGTTAACAGAATTGACCAGAGTTACCGGGTATTTTTCCGAAATCTCTCTCACGCATTCAAGTGCGCGGTCAAAATTTCCTTGTATAGCAATGATTTCCGCACCATACATCATAGCTTGAGATAATTTTCCAAGGGCAATATATCCGTCAGGGATAAGTACAAAAGTCTTAATTCCTGCCTTCGCTCCGTAAGCTGCCGCAGAAGCGGAAGTATTTCCGGTGGAAGCACAAATAATAGCACCGGCTCCGGCTTCTTTAGCTTTAGTTACAGCCATTGTCATACCGCGATCTTTGAAACTTCCTGTCGGGTTTGAACCTTCAAATTTTAAATACAAATTAGATTCCAAGCCAATTTTTTTTGCAAGATTATCCGCTTTTATTAAAGGAGTATTTCCCTCATTAAGTGTAATTACCGGAGTTGAATCCGTCACCGGTAAATATTTACGATATTTGTTTATTAATCCTTGATAGTACATTATTCCTTCCTTTTTTAAACCTTATGCCGGGAGACATTTCGTCCCTGTTCCTAACTTATTTTATTATACCCTGTTCCCCTTGCTGTCTGTGTATTCAAATTACATTCTTCTTGAATCTTCCCTCCCCGATTTGGAGAGGGAGAAAAAATCCTTATTTACTTATTTACCTATTAACTTATTCACTCAGTCACTCAATCACTTTCCTAATACACTCCCAGCTCCTCACTCTTATCCGGCAACCCGAATAATGCTATTAACTTTACAATTATCTAACTCGGAAACCACTTCTCTTATACTCTTTTCAAGGCAGGTTTCAGTAATAACTGTAATATCTGCTGTATTATCATCTGAAACACCTTTTTGAAGAATACTTGAGACACTGACATTTTTGCTTGCACAAATTGTACCGATTTTTGCAATTATACCAATAGCATTTGGTGCTGTAATAGAAATATAGTACTTATTATAAGTATCTTCTATTCTTACGGGAGCTGCCGTATGAGAATGTCCGCATCTCATCATTGGCAGAAGATAATCCGTTTTGCCAAACTCAGCTGCTATAGCGAGAATATCACCTATAACAGAACTTGCCGTCGGAAACTCTCCGGCTCCCGGACCTGAAAGGACTATATTTCCGATAGGATGACCGCTTATTGAAACAGCATTTGTTACATAATTAATATGAGCAAGCATACTGTCTTTTGGAACAAGCATAGGATGTACTCTTACATCAGCATTATTATTTTCATCAATAGTCGCATTTGCAATAAGTTTAATCTTATAACCAAGTTCGTTTGCTTTTGCAATATCTTCTTTTCTGACCTTAGTAATTCCTTCTCGGTAAACATTTTCATACTTAACTCTGGCTTTAAATGCAATAGTTGCAAGGGTTGTAATTTTATAAGCCGCATCAAACCCTTCTACATCCCCTGTTGGATCTGTTTCCGCATAACCTAAAGCCTGGGCTTCTTTCAAAACATCTTCGTAGGAAGCATTATCAGTATCCATTTTGGTTAAAATATAATTTGTAGTTCCGTTTAAAATAGCCTGAATTTTATTAATTCTGTTTCCTGCCAAAATTGTCTTTACCGGCATAATTATAGGAATCCCGCCGGCAATTGCGGCTTCATAGAGAATAACTCTGTTATTCTTTTCCGCTAAATTAAACAATTCTTCTCCGCGTTTTGCAAGAAGCTCTTTGTTTGCGGTAACTATGTGCTTTCCGTTTTCCAAAGCAGTTTTAAGATAATCCCATGCCGGCTCCACACCGCCCATAAGCTCTGCAACCACATCCACATTCGGGTCATTCACAACGTCATAAGGATTATCGGTCATTATATTCTGAGGAACTTCAACTGCACGCGGTTTATTAATATTTTTCACTGCAATTTTCACAACTTCGACATTATCAAAGTCTTTTAGGCTTTTATAAACTCCCGTACCGACAGTTCCAAACCCTATTAGACCAACTCTCAATTTTGACATTCTTATTCTCCTTTAATGAGTGTATTATATCATGGACAACATAGAATGTGCTTAATTATATACATCAAGAATTGTTAACTTAGATGAATTAACCGGTTTATTTTCTGTATTAAGTCTTACAAGCGGAATATCTTTATTGGTTCCGTGATAATCACTTCCGCCTGAGATTAAAAGATTATTTTTCTTTGCAAAAGAGACTAAAAATTCTATCTCGTCAAGATTATATCTGGAATAATAGCATTCAAGCCCCTGAATACCTGCAGCTTTTAGAGTTTCAAACTTTCTATAAAATTCATCGGCTCCGATATGTTCTTCGCCTTCGCCGCCCAGGGGATGCGCCCAGATAGGGATTCCGCCGGATGTTTTAATTGTATTTATTCCTTCTTCACCATCAAATCTTGTGTTCCCGGTTTTGCATCCGTCAAGATACTTTGCCATAGCATCCAGATTATTACCGGCAAGACCTCTTTTTACAAGAACATTTGCAAGATGAGTTTTTACAACACTTCTTCTTGAATAAAGCCAGTCAAGTTCATCGGAAGTCAAATTTATTCCGTGCACGGATTTTAGATATTCAATTCTTGTTTCAAGTTTTTGCCTTCTTAAAATTTTCCCTTTTTCTATCAGAGATTTTAAATCCGAATTCTCCGGATTACAGTAATATCCAAGAATATGGCATTTAACATCCTCAGCTTTACAGGTTAATTCAACTCCGCAAATGAATTTTACTCCCGCAGGAATAAGTTTTTCCATTTCTATACAGCCTTCTATAGTATCGTGGTCTGTCAGTGCAAAGATATCTAATCCTGCAGCTTGAATATTTTGGACAAGCTGTTCTATAGAATCACTCCCGTCTGAAAAATTGCTATGTATATGTAAATCGGCTTTCATAGCCTAAATTATACTATAAAGAAATTCTAAATCCCATCATTAGTGCAATCCCGTTGCGTCCGCCGTTTCTTATCATTGTTTCAAAAAAACCTGTCAATCTCTCGCCCCAGCGTTTTTGTATGCCGGCACCGTATTGAACAAAAGGTTTGACAGAAAGTTCCGGAATATAAACATCATTTGCCTGAAATCTTGAATTATCAAGGATATTCCAGACCATTGAAACACTTATATACGGCTGAAGATAGTTTTTAAAATTCCCGATAAGTTTTATTTGTGGCTCAATATGGATTGCATGAAGAGGGTCTGCATTTATATGCAAATCGGAAGCGGAGGTATAATTAAAGGTATTAATAAAATTATAGGACATCATTAAACTCGGCTGGATAATAAGTTTTCTTTTAAAAACTTCCCAGTTGTATCCTGTCTTTTCGGCAATACCGGTGTTTAACATAACAAAATTATCTTTGCCAAACCGGCTTGAAGCTTCGGCGGAGTTTGCACCGATATCAGCTGTCCAGGCGGTAAAAAATCCGCCTTTATATAAAACACCATCTATACCCAAAAGTCCGCCGTTATTATAAATACTATTCCCGTCAAAAGCTTGATGAGAACCGTTATATGAGGTATAGGCGCCATAGAGTCCATACCAGCCTTTTTTTAGTTTTTTTAACCCGCTCTCCCCTCCTATTAAAGCACCGTAACTTACATTTGAAACATCTACACCGCCTCTTAAAGGTACGTTTTCAAATGTTGTATACGGTTTAAACCAGATTCCGGGGTTTTCTTCCGGCATTAGAAACGGAGAAAAGGCAAACTGTTTCATACTCGCAATTTTATTCTTGTTTTCATACCCAGTTTTAACCTCAGGAGGCTGAATCATTACCATATCAAGATTGGAAAAAATGTTTTTGTAAGTATCAATTTGAGCTAAGTACCCTGCAATCTGAGAAGCCGCAGCAGGTATAAAAACAGAAGAATTAAATCCTCCTCTTGTTAGTTCAATATCTCCGTTTGAAGAGTTGTATACGGAGTTATAGTTATAAATAGGCGTTTCGATGGTTTGAGGAGTATAGTTTACAGAATCTTTTAATACACTATCCGCAAACGGAATAGAGATAAATTGATTTTTAGGAGTCCCTATCGGATCAAGTTTTTCAAGAAAAATATTTCCGTCTCCCGAAAGTGATGACGCATTTATTCTGTCCATTGTATTGGTATTAAAATTTATATCCGCAAATATATGAGAAGTTCCGTTTAGAGTTAAGTTTCCGAAATTGATATTATTAATTTCTCCATTTCTCATATTGAAATTAACCCTGTTCTCCAGAGTCGTATTCTGTGCCGTAAAGTAACTTGCACCTGCAAGCAAATTCAAATTCCCGCTTTCAAAATTAAAATTCCCCGTATAATTCTCATTTACTCCGCCAAGATTTAATGTCCCGCTTCCGGTTTTATTTAAAGTACCGCTTCCTGCAATCCCGCTTAAAATATTTGCAGATTCAAGATTAACCGTACCGGTATTGTAAATATCATTCATTTCATCATATTGGTTCTTATTATTTCTGAACGTTGTTCCGGAGATATTTAAAATCCCTGAGTTATAGATTCCTCCGCCGTTACCTTCAGTGGAAGAGGAAGAAATATAGTTATTTTGAACAACAGAATTTGTAATATTTACCACACCTCCGGAATCATTCATTATTGCGCCGCCCTGAGCTATAAAATCCGTATCAATGTGGTTTCCGCTAATAGTAGAATTATTAATAGTTAAAGAATTGTTATTATAAATCGCACCTCCCCATAGGAATGCATTTGAATCACCTTGAGCATAGTTTCCGATAAGATTGACATTATCAAGGGT
Source organism: Candidatus Gastranaerophilales bacterium (assembly GCA_944323665.1). Classification (GTDB taxonomy): domain Bacteria; phylum Cyanobacteriota; class Vampirovibrionia; order Gastranaerophilales; family Gastranaerophilaceae; genus CAG-196. Next base: position 13,413 of record CALUTN010000032.1, read on the forward strand.
CAGCGGTCCGACGTTATAAATCCCTCCGCCATAGCCAAAAATATCATTTTCTCCTGTTACATAGTTATCTAAAAGAGTCGTATTCATAATCTCCAAAGTGCCGTTATTATAAATAGCACCCCCGCAAGGAACTACACTTCCCTGAGCATAATTCCCGCTAAGAATTGAATGATTAATAGTCATACTCTCATTCGTTGTACCGCCAAAGCCGTTTGAAATAGCACCTCCGTAAGAAGAAGCACCAATAGAATAATTGTTGGAAATAAGCCCGTAGTCAATATCCATATTTCCGCCGCTAACATTATAAATAGCCCCGCCTACTCCGAAATTAAACCCTGATGAATTCACAAAATTCCCAAGAAATGCTGAATTTGCAACAAAAGCATCTCCGCCGTTATTGAATATTGCTCCTGCATATTTAGAATTGTTCAAGG
>CALUTN010000033.1 GCA_944323665.1 Candidatus Gastranaerophilales bacterium
CCCTTAAATACTATAAGAAAGCTTATGAGCGCGGTTATATGGTGCACTATGATACTCTTTGCAGGCTTGGAGATATCAATACTAAATTTGGCGATACAAGAGCTGCACTTATGTATTTTGAATCCGCGTACAAGCTTAATCCTAACGAAGAATTACAACAAACTATGACTTCCCTTAAAGGAAAAGAAGCTGAAAATCATCTGTTTAATTCAAGATCCAAAATACGGGATTAATATTTAGCTGTTTTGTAACTTATCCGCAAGCGGAGACTCAACTCTGCCGTTAAGGGTTTTGGAAACCTTTTTAATATTTTCTGCCATTGTTTCCATCTCCGGAGTCCAGACAAAGTAGTCGTTTACATATTTTTCGCCGCGGGCAAAATCGCCTGATAATTGAACTTCTATAATCTCTTCAAGCATTTTTCTTGCTGTAGGAACCATTTTGTCTATATTTATATCCAGAACTCCTTCCGGAGAAATTGTAATAGCTCCTTCTTTTATAAAGAAATAATTCTGCATAACCGAACGGACTCTATGCGCCTGACTCATTGTCGGTTTTGAAGTCATCATATTATCTGCCGCATAAGTTACAATTATTTCTCTTCTCTGTTCCGGAGTGTACATTCCGGCTTCTGTTAAAACATCAAGCATTGCAAGCGAAATCATATCGGCTTTGTTTTCTTCAATAATAGATTTGTATTTGCCTAACCCTTCAGTTCCGGATTTTGGTCCGAGAGAGTGTCCGTTTTCGTGTCCTACGGTGAACCAGTGGTCAGCTTCATCATTATAGTATTTATGCAAATCTTTATTAAGTATTGCGTTCAGACGTTTCTGGAGTTTTTCTCTGGCATCATCTGATGTAATCAGCCTGATTTGTCTGTGATAAACATTTCTTCTTCCGCCGTCAAGAAGCTGAACAGAAAGTTTATCATCATTAGGAAGGTTCTCTGCAAGAGTAATCCCTGCTCTGAATTCTCCGACATCACCCGTTACTGCTACCAAATCCGCATCAATCATTGTTTGTTTAGATTCTTTATCCGGTGAAATATTTTGTTCGTATTTGTCCTTAAACGGCATATTATCAGCCATCAGAGGTAAGTAACTTTTTACCTTCAAGATAGCGTCCGTTCCTTTTTTATTCACAATACCGACTCTTCCGCCAAGAAAATCTTTGGCAACCGGAACAATTCCTGCATTATCAAGCAGAGCTTTAAGTTCCGGATTCTCTACAACAGTTTCTGTTAACTCGTCAGAATAATTTTCTCTTGTAATGGTAAATTCAAGAGGGGTATCCTGCAATGTTGCCCATTTTTTATCCGCATAAGCATCCAGCATCGGATCAGGAGTTCTGAGAGCCTTGGCTTGCAGCCTCAAAAACTCGTTAAAATCCTCATTTGTAGAAACTTCGGCAGCTTTTTCAAGCTCGGATGCCATATAGTCAAAATCTTCTTTAAACTTGTCTACATAATCGACAGCTTTGAGCTCGTCGCCGTCTCTTTCCACAACAGAGCGCTGATTAAGAATCTTTTTAACTTCTTCTGTCTTACCTTCTTTTAACATTTTAATCAGGATATTATGGAATTCTTCTTTTTCTAAATCCTGGGGGTAAATTCCCTTGCCCGGGCGCTCATGAACCCCTTTTGCAAGTTCAATCATATTTGATTCCCTATCCAGAGAGCAGACACCCTTTTGTGCATCAAAAAGTATTTTTGTAAGTTCTGCCTGCTTGTTTCCTTTTGTGATTTCGGATTCAAGGTATTCCTTAAAAGGCAGGTTGTTAGGGTTATCCAGCTGCATATTTACTTTATCTAAAACAACTGCTGCTTTAACAAGATGTTTGAGAGCTTCTTTGTCCCCTTCAGCAAGCTCGTTATATTCCGGCGAATCAACCGCAAGCATTTTTTTAGTGGTTAAATAATCTTTATGGGTTCTTTTTTCCAGTTCTTCCATAGAAAGGTTTAACTCATAGTTCTTAGAATTAGAAATGTGCGGGTTATTAATCATACTCATCTTATCAAGCTCCTTCATTAATTTTTCGGACTGTCCGCGTGTTTGATTTTGAGAAGCAGGGTTATTTTTACTGTTTTCCCCGCTGTTTTGAAAGTTCACGCTGTTAAAATTATTAATCGGGTTAATATTCATAAACAGATTATAGCATATTTTTAGATAATTGTAAGATTACAGATATAAAATCTAATCTCCCAGCATTGCTACATTTGTTTTTCCGAACTTTGCCGACAGGTCATCAATATGGTGAATCAGGTATAAAATAGGCTCTAAGTCTTTTTCATTCAAATCTACAATTGCGCCCCACTCTGCTCTGGCATGGTGAGCTGCAATCATTTTAGCGACCCGTTTGAATCCTGCATTCATACAGATACTGAAACCGTATTGGGAATGGGTAATCCATTCTTTGCGGAAATTTTCATCATAATCAATAAGTCCGGATTCTAAATCAACAGTATATTCAAAGATTTTTCCTATATCATGCAAAAGACAGGCTGCATAAACTTCGTCTTTGTTAACCCTCTGGAAGAAAGCTTCCATATTAACTTCTGCATAATTAAGACACTCAAGGATATGAACCATAAGACCGCCTATATAATTGTGATGCATAAGTTTTGCGCCCGGAGCAGTAAGGATTTTTTCTTTGTTCTTTTCATAAATATCAGAGACAAATCTTCTTAATTCGTCATTTTTGATTTTGTTTATATATTCAATAAGCTTGGAATAAACTTCATTTCTCTCTTCTTCGCTCAAGCCTGTTTTTGCTTCTTTGATGAGTTCCAGAGAGGAAACCAGGCAATTGTTAAATTTTTCATTAAACGAACCTGACACGATTCTTAAAAGATTCCCGCAGCGGAATAGTTTAGGCTCCATACGATTAAGAGCCTCTTCCCAGAGGATACAGTTCAACAATTCTCCGGTTGCAGGGTCTTTAAGCTGCAATTTCCCCATTTTTGTACCGGATTTTGTATCTCCTATAGAAAAAGTAACGACTTCGTATGTGATTTCTGTACTAAACATTTATATCCTCCGAACTGCTATAATTGTACCACAGATTAACTGCTTTTGCTATTTTATTTTCTGCCTGCAAATAGTCCGCCGGGGGAATTTAAAACTTGAAACTAAATTCTATCATATTTATATGAGTTACGATTCATTTGAAGATTTTCAATACGACAGCTGCACTTCAAGAGGGATATGTTCCATTAATCCTAAGACTGCATCGCTGCAAAGTGTTCTTGTTCAGTATCTCAAGCTTACTGCAAAATACTGTTTTGCTTTGTCAAAAAAAGATGTTTTTGAAGAAAAGGCGAAGGAGCTTATTTTAAATACAATTCCTCTTGCTGTTTCCAATCCGGAGTTTACTGAAAATAGTTATATAACTGCGGTAGACAAATTCAAAAAAGTCCTTCCTGAGATTGTCAAAAAATATAATAAATTGTATAGTCAGGAGGATTTCAAGAAAGGAATCCGTTCGACCGAGCTTTTTCGTGCAAGTTCAGATATAATCAGCGCCGTAAGGTTCGGAGAGCAATCACTTAGAAATGCCTTGCAGCAGGTTAAGCCTATAATTAGGGACTTATACCAAATTATGCTTGTAATATCAAAAAGTATAAGTATAAATCTTCTTGATTTGGAGAGTTTTAATGTGACAGATGATACGAGCTTTCTTATGATATTAAGACTGCTCAATGAAATAAATGCTGAGGAAAAAAATCTTGATACTCTTAAACAGTTAATATATGAGGCTGCGGAAAGGGATAATTCACTTATGAAATCTCTTCGCCAAGCACAGGAAGAAAGATACGGTATTCAAGGCGTTGCGGAAGTTTCATATTCAACAATCCCATCAAAGGCAGTATTAGTTGTAGGTTCTAATATCAGGGAGCTTGAAACTATTCTTGAAGCGCTTAAAGATACAAATATTGATGTTTATACTCATGATGATATGATGGTGGCACATACTTTTCCTAAGTTTTCCGAATATACGAGTCTAAAAGGGCAATACGGACAAGGTCTGGAAAATTGCCTTTTAGATTTTGCAACCTTTCCGGGACCTATTATTTTAACAAAACATTCCTTGCATAATATAGAAAATTTTTACCGGGGAAGATTATTTACAACCGACTACACAGTGCCAAAAGGTGTTATAAAAGTAGAAAATAACGACTTTTCCGGTGTAATCAAGTCCGCAAATGAAGCTAAAGGTTTTAAAACCGGAAAGCAATGCGAAACCGTGACTATAGGGTTTAATCTTAATGAGACTCTGGAACTTATACAACAGCGGATTTTAGATTACAGAAGAATATTTATGATAGGTTTGGAAAGATATTCTCTTGAGCAAAAAGTTTATTTTGAGAAACTAATGCGTCTTGCTCCGGATGATACTCTTATTATTTCTTTCTCATACAATATTGAAAGAGAAAATGTTCTTCATATTAATACATGTTTCGACACATTCGGGATGCTGATAATTTACGATAGAATTAAGGCTTCGGGACTTCCGATATCTATGTTTATTCCGAAATGCGACAGAAATACGATTTCTCAAATGATTTATTTAGCCAAAAATCAGGATACAAATGTATATGTAGGGAAATGTACTCCTATTATTCTTAATCCGTCGCTTATGCAGACAATGCAGCAAGTTTTTGAAATCAAAGGGATTACTTCTGCCAAGAAAGATATAGAAGCAATTTTAAATAAATAGATTGTATCCGGCTTCAATTTGATGTATATTGAAGAGGTTAATAAGAGGTGCTTTAGATATGGAAAACATTTCTTCAATTATTGTGCTGGATCATAAGAAAAACTCCAGAGAGATTATGAAATCGTATCTTGAAGAGTTTGGTTTTGAAGATAAAATAAAACTTTTTGATAATTATACGGAAGGACTTGCCGAGATTAAATCCGGAGAAGGAAATATTATTGTTTTTATTGATATTACGGACTGTACGGATAAGACATTTTCAGCAATTGAGGAGATTAAACTTTTTACTTCAAAAATTGTTATAACTTCTGCCGATTATTCAACAAATTCAATAGTAAAAGCAATGCGTCTCGGAGCAAAGGAATTTTTGCCAAAACCTGTTATTAAAGAGGATTTGCAGCGTATTGTAAGTATTTTTCTCCAGCATGAAGACGAAGAAGATGAATCTGCCTCAAAGATTATTACGGTTTATTCAAATAAGGGCGGCATCGGGAAAACAACCATAGCTGTCAATCTTGCGGCTGAACTTGCTAAAACCACAAAAGACAAGGTCGCATTAATAGACTTAAATCTCCAGCTCGGGGATATTTCTACATTCCTGAATCTAAATCCGGCATTTGATGTATCTTATGTTATAAAGAACTTGATTGAGAAAAAAGAAGATACGCTGTTAAAGGCATTTGAAAAATATAAACAAACTACTATGTTTGTTTTATCAGATCCGAATTATATTGAACAGTCTGAAAGTATCACTCCTCAGCAGATAACAAATTTATTTCAAGCATTAAAACGGGTTTTTCCATATATAATTGTGGATATGTCATCAAATATTGACCCTAATTCATTGAAAATTCTGGATTTATCAGACTGGATTTTATTTACTACGATTGTAAATATTCCGGCAATAAGAAATTCTCAAAGATGCTTGAACCTGTTTAAATCAAGAAGATATCCGGAAGATAAGGTTAAAATTATTATAAACCGCTTTATGGAGAATGATGAAATTAAGGCTGAAGATATTGAAACAACTTTGGGCGAGAAAATATACTGGAAGATTCCTAACAATTATTTTTCAATTATGGAAGCAATAAATAAAGGGGTTACGATTTCGGAAATCAACCCTAACTCAAATATTGCCAACAGCTTTAGAGATTTTGCTTCTAAAGTTTCGGATGACATAGTTGAAATGGCAATAACAAAATACAGAATTTAGAGGACATAATGAACAAAGTTTTTAATCTTACTAATAAATATATAATACTGGCAACCCCGCTTATACTCTTTTCATTAATTTCGAGTATATATCTGACATTTTCCGCTGCAGGGAAAATAATAAACCTTATTATTGCAATTGTCTTATTTACTCTTATGCTTGGTGCATTTATTGCCGGCTGGGGTAATATGATTAAGCAAGCCGTGCAAGATTCATACGACACTGATTCAAATGCGCTTATCAAGGAATTTACGCCGGGTGTAGGTGAATACTTTTTGCCGGCACTCGGAAGTATTCTTGTTATGGCGGTTGTATCTATTATAATACTGGCAGTATCTTATTTTGCAGGTATGAAAGGTATAGGTGATCCGGGAATTTCTTCTGACGCATTCAGTAAGGCAATGGAGTCCGCTGATGCGTTAAAATTATTTTTAACATCTCTTACCGCAGAACAGCTTGCAAAGCTTAATCTTTGGAACTTGCTTCTCCTTGGGACTATTGGTCTTACATATTTCCTTCTTATTCTTTACCTGCCTGCGATATTTTTTAAAAACAAGAATCCGTTTGTTGCCTTCTTTATATCGTTAAAAGATTTATTCAGCAAGAATTTTGGAAAGACTCTTTTGGTTTATGCGGCAGTAATATCGGTTAATTTTGTTCTGTCGATTGCAGCAGCAATATTTGCCGGAAACCTTATCTTCCATTTTTTAGTAACACTTATTAACTTTTACTATATAGTCTTTGCCGGCATGGGGATTTTTTATTACTACCATAAGACATTTGTAGAAACTCATCTTGGGAAAAATATAGACGAAACTGTTTAAGAAAGTTTTCTTATCATTTCGTGCGCATCTTCATTATCAGGGAAGATATCCGTTACCCGGTATAGATATTTAAGAGCTTCATCTGTCAAGCCGAGTTTTTCGCAGCATCGTGCAGCATCCATAAGTACCGAGATACTGTCAGGACATTTAGAGTTGATATTTTTAAATATATTTAGCGCCTGTTGGTAATCTCCAAGTTCAAAATATGTAAGTGCCAGAGCGTTCTGTGTTTCAATATCAGGATTCTGTTCAACAGCTTTGATTAAATATCTCTTGGCTTCTTCGTATTCTTTTAACGCATATAGGATTCTGCCGGCACAGAATTGAACATACTCATGATGCGGCTCATTTTTAACGGCTTTCATAATATATTCACGTGCAGCCTCAAGGTTATTTAAAACAAGCTGGTTCAAAGCCATAAAAGTAAGGGCTAAAACATTATTCGGTTCAAGTTCAAGAGCTTCGCGGTAGTATGAATCAGCATCAACATTTCTTGAGATTGCGTAGAGAAAATTGCCGTATTCAAAAATTATCTCAAAATCGTTAGGTGCAAGCTTAAGCGCGGTTTTGAATTCATCTTCTGCATAATCGAAAAGCCGTTTATTAAGATAAATTATAGCCAAATCTTTATGAGCCTTTGCTATATCCGGGTTCATTTTAATAACTTTTTTCAGCATTTTTTCGGCAGTATCGGTATCACAGAGACTGGAAGATAAAATTGCATACTGATGCATGGTCTCTGCTGTGAGTTTATTTTTCAGCAGAATATTATCATAAATCTCCTTTGCCTTATTAAGCTGATTGGTCTTTATATACAAACTTGCAAGTTTTTGTGCCGGCAAGATGAATTTAGGGTTTACATAAACAATGTTTTCAAGCATGCTTATAGCTGTTTGAATATCACCCAATGCCTCATAGCATGTGACCAAATTATATTTATAATTTTCTTTTCCGGGACATAAAAGAACAAGCTGTTTATAGTGTTTTAGCGCATCTTCATATTTTTCAAGCTTAACCTCAGACATTGCAAGCGAAGCTAAAAATGTTTCATCTTCATCAATATCAACGGCTTTTTGGAGGTATTCACACGCTTTTTTATGGTCTTGTTTTATCTGATAAACGGAACCAATATTGAAATATGCCATTGCGCTATCCGGACTGAGTTTCAGGGCTTTTTCATAAGTATCTAAAGCCTCATCGGTTTTACCAAGCGCCATATAACAAGTTCCCAAACTATTAAATACACCAACATTTTCCGGTGATTTTTCCACTGCTTTCGCCAAAGGTGAAAGAGCCTTTTCAAACTGTTTGATTTTAAGGTATGCAGTTCCTATTATGAAATCAAAAATATAATCCTCCGGATCAATCACAGAAGCTTTTTGGGCATATTTAACCGCTTCATCTATTTCGTTCATTTTTATAAGAATTATGCATAAGCTCTTATAAGCTTCCATATATTCCTCTCTGAGATTTATTACGGAAATATAGGCGCTTTTTGCGGAAGATAAATCTCCCAATTGCTCGTTGCAGTTTGCCAGATAAAGCCAGGAGGTCGCATCTTCAGGATTAAATTTTACTACCGTTTCAAAATAGTTTCTCGCTTGAACCCATTTTTTGAGGTTGACATTAGTAAGACCCGCAAGTTTAACCAGTTCCATATTATCCGGGGATTCTCGCAAACCTTCCAGAATAAGGGGGAGTACTTCTTCAAACTCTTTATTTCCAACCAGTTCATTAATCCTGTCTAAATCTGCCATAAATTTTATGCTCCAAAATAATTTTTTAAGCCCGATGTCAGGTTTTTGTTTTTACAAAGTTTTTTTAGTTTAGAAATAGCTCTGTTTTCAATCTGGCGGATTCGTTCTCTTGAAACGCCGTATATGGTACCAATTTCATCCAGAGTCTTTTTATTTCCGTCATTATTAAGCCCAAAACGAAGGATTAAAACATCTCTTTCCTTCTGGCTCAGCTGTTCCAGCATACCTTTAATATCATCCAAAAGGCTTTCTTGTGATACAAGAGATTCCGGTGCAAGAGTAGATTCATCCACAATGTAGTCTATAATCTTGTTTGAATCATCTTTTTGCCCGGTAGGTGTGTCGATACTAATGGTTGACTGGGTAGATTTGATGATTGAGGTGAGTTTTGATACCGAAATTCCGAGCTTGTCGGCAATTTCTTGTTTTACCGGTATTCTTCCAAGCTCTGTTGTCAAATCTACAGTTGCTTTCTTAATCTTGTTAATAGATTCAATCAAGTGAATAGGCAGCCTGATGATACGCGCTTTATCTGCGATAGCTCTTGTAATTGATTGCTGAATCCACCAGGTCGCATAAGTTGAAAATTTGTATCCTTTTGTATAATCGAATTTCTCGGTTGCTTTAATAAGTCCCATGTTCCCTTCCTGAATTAAATCAAGAAAAGATAACCCGCGTCCGATATATTTTTTAGCAATACTGACAACAAGTCTTAAGTTGGCATTAATAAGAACTTTTCTGGCGATTTCGCTTTTTGTTTCATAGATTTGCTTGGCAACTTCAAGTTCTTCTTCTGCTGAAAGGAGCGGAATTTTGCCTATCTGCTGAAGATAGATTCTTACAGAGTCATCAGAGTTGACGGAAGACAAGCTTTCTTGAGTTTTTGGCTCTTCTATCGAAATATTATCGTCATCTAAATCTTCCACAGGTTCAATACTGTTAAAATCAACTCCTTCATCGGAGATGTCGTCTATCATAATATTGAGTTTATCTTTTTGCTTAACCATATAAACCTCATTTTTTTAAATTCGCTGTTAATTTTTGCCGCACACTTTCAAATAATATTATAGCAGCAGCATTAGAAACATTTAAAGAATTAAAATTTGTTAACATGGGAATTTTAACTTTAAAATCAGAAAGCTTGAGCAGAGACTTTGATATCCCGGAGTGCTCGGCTCCCATAATTAAAGCAAAATTCATATCAGTATAATTAATGTTATAATAATTATCTTCCGCATGATGATCGGAAGCAATTACCCAGTAGTTGTTTTCTTTTAGTTTTTGTACAGCATTAACCAGACTGTTTACTTTGATTACGGAAATATTATTAACCGCGCCTGCGCTGGTTTTTTCAACAGTAGAGTTTATAAGTACGCCTCGCCTTGACGGGAGTATAATTCCCTTGACCCCGGCACATACAGCCGAACGTATAATGGCTCCAAGGTTATGCGAATCTTCGACCCCGTCAAGAATAACTACAGAGGTCAAATTCCCGGCATTTTTTTCTATAAAATCGTCAATATCTTCATATTTGACCGGAGAAACCTGTGCAATTACCCCCTGGTGTCTTGCTTCCGGAACCAATTGGTTAAGCTTATCTTTTGTTACAAATTGAAAAATTGCTCCATTCTTTTTGGCAAGCTCTTTTATTTTTTCGATTTTTTCATCCGAGCGCGCGGTGTTAGAAATAAGAATTCTGTTAAACTCTCTGTTTCCGGATTCCAGAGCTTCAATAACGGCATTTTTCCCGTATATATATGAAGAATTTTCTGTCATTTTGATACCCTCAACATTCTTTCAATGCAATTGGAGCTAAGTTCTCTTACGCTGTCGTCAAGTGTGATTTCATGACGTTCGCGCTCAAGAGCATAAAGGATTTCTTCAAGAGTGGTGAGTTTCATGCTGTCACAAAGCATGTTGTCTTTAATTATAATGAACTCTTTGTCCGGATAATCTCTTTCGAGCCTTTCTGCGACTCCTTTTTCGGTAACAATGACAAAACGTTTTTCGTTACTTTTTTTAACATAGTTAATAATTCCGCTTGTACTGCCGACATAGTCTCCCAGGACGCTGACTTCCGGCTTGCATTCCGGATGAATGAGTATTTTTGCATCCGGATATTTTTTTCTTGCGTGCATGATATCTGAGACGGTTACATTATGATGAACCGGGCAGTTGCCGTTATATGTAATGACTTCAACACTGTCAAGGCGGGATTCAACCCACTTGCCTAAATTGGCATCGGGTACAAAAAGAACCCTTTTTGAATTTAAGCTTTTGACAATTTCTACCGCATTGGAACTTGTACAGCAGATGTCGCATTCAGCCTTTACTTCGGCAGTAGAATTAATATAGCATACAACAGGAAGTCCGGGGTACTGATTTTTAAAATCAACCGTTTGGTGTAGGTTAATCATGTCAGCCATAAGACAGCCAGCGTTAATATCCGGTAAAAGCACTTTCTTTTCAGGGGAAATAATCTTAGCGGTTTGTGCCATAAAATAAACCCCTGCAAATACGATTATATCTGCATTTGTGTCTTTTGCTTTCCTGCTTAAGTACAGAGAATCTCCAACATAGTCCGCAACCAGGTCAATTTCTATGTTCTGGTAGCTGTGAGCCAATATTATTGCATTTTTTTCTTTTTTTAATTTATTTATTCTCTCTACAATGTCGTTCATCTGTTTACCCTGTGTACAAAAATTAAATTTTATTGTACAATAAAAAAAAATAGGAAGAAACAGGCATGGATTTATTTAAGAAGAATATTGTAGTGGGGGTGTCCGTTACCCCGGAAATAGGGCTTGAAGCTGCTCAAATAGATTTTGTATCAAAAAAAGTTTTAAAATACGGATTCAGACAGCTTGCTTATGATAATAACCGTAAAGAGATTGCGGATTTGGATATTTTTAAGGAGGCGTTGCAAGATCTCCTGACCGAGCTGCAAATTCCCAAGGGTGCGGAAATTGTGCTCAATTTCCCTGCAATAACATTTAAGGTAAAGGATTATCCGGCATCTTTAAACGAAGAGCAGATTCTCAATGCGATATCGGAAGAACTTCTTGAGCATCCGATATTTGGAAATGAAGAGCCTGTCGTTGATGCGGCACAATTGCCAAACTCTACAATCCAGTTTAACAAAATAGCCTATACCGCACTTCAAAAAACTTCGCTGATTGAAATTGCAATGCAGATAAAAGATTTAGGCTATAAATTATCTGTAGTTGATACTTCGGTCAATACGACATTAAATGCTTTAATCTATAAGGAAAGAGTTGATGTAAATCCAAGTTCCTCTTGGGTATTATTGCTTGTTGACAGCGGATATTGCAGAATTATTCCAATGCAAGGCAGAAACTATGTCGACTGTGTAGAAGAGAAGATTAGTATCGGTGAAGTATTGGGCGATGCCGAAAACTATGCAACAGTAGTGGGTGCCGTTAAGCCGATATTGCGACAATTCCCGTCTCAATATCTTTGTGTTGTTTCAAAAACTAATGTAATAAGTGCCGAAATTCTGGCGGGACAGTTGGAATACAATGCTCCGATAATCCATCAGGAAGCAAATAATTATGCTAAAGAACCGTTTTTAGAAGTCGCTCCGGATATTGATGAAAATTCGGCAAATCTTATCTCGGTTGATGTAATTGGTGCGGCTATTAATAAAGAGTTTTCAACATTTTCAAACGCACATTTGAATTTGTTTAACAGTTCACTGGGCGATGTGTATTTGTTGGAACAGCCGCCGGTTGTTAAATTTAATTCAGTATCTATCACATTGTCACTGGAAAATATGTTAAAGGTGATAATAGTGCTGGCTATAATATTTGCAGTTGTAGTAGGTTTTGTAACTGCGGTTTTATCAAATGTAATAGGAAAGAAGCATGCCCAAATTTCTGAGCTGGAATCAAAAGCTGCAAATATTAATAAGTATTTAAAAGAAAATGAGTCTGTATCTGCGGAGTTGTTTGATGAAGGCGACGAAATTCGTATGGGTCTTGTACGTAATAAGAATATTTATACATATTATACAATTGTAGGTACAGAAATTCCTAAGAAATTATGGCTAACATCTTTGGAGTTGGGTGATAATATAACAATTGAAGGTCAGGCTGATAATCTTGAAAGCATATATAGCTTTTTTAGAAATATAAAAGATTATGATCCGTCATCAAATGTAAAATTACAAAAACTGGGCTTGGCATCAGTATCTTCCAATTTACAAGAAATTGCCATGTTGGATGAAGAATCGGATAATAATAAAAAAGAAAATGTCAGCGAAGTTGACAGTTTTGATACTGATTCAATAATAACATCGATGACGGCTGATTATTATCAATTCAGAATTTCTGATAAGCCTGAAGTTAAAAAAGATAATATAACAAACAGGAAAGATACCGGAGATAATGTGAACGGTAAAGCAAAAAAAGATAAAGGCTCTAATAGCGGTTTGCCGGATTTAGAACCTCTTGAATAACGAAAATAAAGGATTTATCAATGGAAAAATACAGAAGATACTATGGTGTAATTGCTTTGGTGGTGGCTATTGCTGTTTTAATTTTGGGCAGCTATAAGATAATTTTTCCTAAGGTTAATGAATTAACGACATTAACTTCTAACATAACCAAAAAGGAAAAAGAATTAAAAGATTTAGAATCCAAACTAAACATTGTTAAGAACAAAATTAAGAAGATTAAGGATTCTATAACAGGGTCACAAAAGAAAATCTATTATCCTGTAGAATCTGATTTAGGAAATGATACTTTATTTTTTACTTTATATAACGATGTAATAGAAATGGTTCATGCGAACTCAGTAAAGATTAAATCGATTGATTATGCGTCAAACCCTGAATCGGATGAGTTTGTAAGGTTTGGTAAAGATGTATATTTTGTATGTGATGTAAATATGGAAATAGTTTCCAATTATATTAATTTAGGGAAGCTAATACAGGATATTTATCAATATCCTTATTATATAAGGATTAACGGGTTATCTGTAAGACCTTATGAAAAAGACAAGAGAATATTATTGTCAAGCTTGAGCCTGAGATTATATGCACATACAGCACCTGAAGAACAGTCTTCAACAGTGGAAGAGGAAACTTCTGTGCCGGCACCAAAAGTTCCTGCCGGTTAAGGGCTTGAAAAATATTTTTGTTTAGGATAAATTAGAGTAACGGGTGCGGAAGTAGCTCAGTTGCCCCAGCGAGGCGGGAGTTACGGATGTACAAAGGTTTGGGCGGAAGAGCCGAGCATAT
>CALUTN010000034.1 GCA_944323665.1 Candidatus Gastranaerophilales bacterium
AGTAACCTGCATACTTGCTTGGTAAGCATATTGAGCTTGAAGCCATTGAGTCACCGCCTCAGCCATATCAATATCATTAATTTCCGAGAGATACGAAGTAAGATTCATGCTGCTCGTATCAAGTGTAGAAGAAGACATTTCAAGTCTGTTAGCGACACCGCCAAATTTTGTTTGTTCTTGAGAAATGGTATCAAGAGAATCTGAAAACATATCCAGAGTAGAGCTCATAAGCTCGTAACCTTCTTCAGTTTTTCCATCGAGCACCATCTGTATGGAATTGCTTAAAACCTTCAGAGTTCCCAGTACACCGGAATAGCTTTCATTAACAGATGCTGTAAGCTCATCCGGAGCACCTGTATATGCCCCGCCGGTTTCGTAAGTATAAGTTGCAGTCTGCGTATTAGGGTCAATAGTTTCTATAACCCTGTTACCATCTGTATCCAGAAAAATATTGTTTCCATTGGCATCAGTTTCCTGGGTGCTTTCATACCATCCAAAGACTTTATCACCCGTAGTATTAATTACTTCGAATACTCCGTCTGCGACTTCAGTTTGACGAATGTAGTCCGGGTTATCATACGGAGTGCCGTTATATATAATATTACCATTTTCATCTATTGTATATGGCGGAATTTTTGTATTAGCACCTCCGAAAATATAGTTATCATTGTATTCCGTATTAGCTAAGTCTACCATTGTCTTGGCAATTTCATCAATTTCAACTTTAAGAGCCTGAAGCGATTCATTTCCGTAGGTTTGGTTATTAGCCTGAATAGCTTTATCCCAGGCGGTAGACAGATATCCTGTAGCCAGCGACAGCAGGTCATCGAGAGCGCTCAGTTCCGTAGACGCCATCTCGACATTTTGGGCAAAGGTATCAATTTGTCCAAGCTGTCTGTTGGTATTAAGAATATTAACTGCCGCAATCGGATCATCTGTAATATTTAACACTTTCGAACCGGAAGTCAGTTGAGCGGTTAATTTATTATAATTAAGCAGACTTTGCTGTAAATCTGCAATCAAAAGGTTATATCTAGAAGAAGATGTAATTCTGTTTACCATATTAACCTCCCAGGCTCATTAAAGTGTCTAAACAAGAATTGCAAGTGTTAAAAACTTGAGCAGCAGCAGAATAAGCTGTTTGATATTTAACTAAGTCGACCAATTCTTCGTTTAAATCAACGCTGCTGACGCCGAGAAGCTGGTTATGAAGAGCATCTACTACGTCAGATTGTGTATCATAAATAGTTTGCAGGCTGTTTCCCGCAGAAGCGACTTTACCAAGGATGCTGGTATAATAGTCTTCAAGAGACATGCCGTTAAGGTCAGGCTGTTTTTGACTTCTGGTACCAAGCATATCAGCGACATTTTGTGCATTTCCCACTGCATTTTCATCAAAGTTGGCAATATCATCAAAATAAGCACAGGATAAGTTCCAACAACCGTCATCCGTGAGCAGGTCGGCATTAATAGTAATATTTCCTGCTGTAACGCCGTCGCCGGTTCCGTCTGCTCCGACAAAAATAAGATTATCTTCATTAGTAGCAATTAATTTATTTGTGTCATTAGGGTTGATACAAAAAGCGCCTTCTCTCGTATTCAGATCATTGAATATATTGGCAAGGGTTTGAGCCAGAGTATTCAAGTTATCTAAAACGGTTCCCGGATTAACATTTTCATCCGTAACATCTGCAGAATGGAGCATACCTCCTATACTGCCGTGTTGAATCATTTCATTGGCATTGGCAATAATTACTTTATTGTCTTGTGAGGGGTCGACAATACTTATAACAGCCGCCTGACCGTCCCAATCATCCGGATAAATAATACCGTTTTCATCACAGTATGATTTTGCGGTTTGTATATCTAATTCTCCCATGACTGTTGCACCTTTGACAAGTACTGTGCCTCCTACATACAAATCTACAGAACCGTTTCGTTTTTCATTAATACTGAAGTCTACAAAATCAGAAAGGTCTTTTAGAATCATATCTCGTTTATCAAGCAGGTTGTTAGCTTCCAGAGTTCCTGTTTGAGTAATCTGGAGAGCTCTGTTAATTTCGGCTAATTCATCGAGCTTGTTATTAAATGCTTGATATTCGGCATAAATTTTGGAATTTTCTAAAGCTTCCTGGCTGGAGCCGTCGCCTAAGATATTACCTGTAAGCTTTTCAAGCTCAATGCTTTTTGAGTTCATAATTGAAGTAAGCGTTTCTGCTGTTTCAATAAAATTAATTCTTGCAGTAGAACTTGCAGGATACTCGTTAAGATTATTCAAAGCCTCATAGAAATCAGATAACGCAGCATCGATACCGGTACCTTCCAAATCATTAAGAATTTCCGCCAAATCATCAAGATTTCCGAGTTGCTGTTCATATCCTTTAAGGATTGAATTTTGGTCACGATAATAGTTGTTAAGGTACTCATCGGTATAACGCTTTACGTTAGCAATCATCACCCCGCCGTTAGTGCGGATTTGGTTTTCAACATTATCGCCTATTGAGCCTGCAATATTTCTCGTTGCAAGATTGACCTTTTGTTTGGAGTAACCTTCAGTATTCATGTTGGCAATGTTGTGAGAAACAACACTTATTGCGGATTCATTTACTGAAAGAGCATTAGATGCAATGTTCAATGATGAAAATAAACTAACCATTTAGTACCTCATTAAATTTGTTTGTTTACCGTCCACATGTCAATGTCATGTGTATCTGCTTTGCCTGCTCCGTTATAATTACATCCTTGAGGAGCGAATGCATCAATAATTGATTCCAACATCTTGTTAGTAATTATGATGCCATGTTTTAATAATTCCACATTTTGGCGATTTAGTAACACCAGTTCGTCAAAAATTTTACAAATCTTTACTTTTCTCTCCTTTAAAGGTTCAGTGAATTCAGGAGCTTTTTCTTCTGCAAGCTTGATAAATTGGGACATACAGGCATTCTCATCTATTAATTCCGCACCTATCGTTTTTCGGATTTCATTAAGTTTAACTATAGAATTATTCATTTCCAGGATTTTATTATCAAGAACGCCGAGGTCATCGGATTTTGCTTTTTTAAGGTATTCTTTTTTTTCTTCAAAAAGCTCCTTGAGTTTACAATATGCTTCAAATTCTTTATCTAAAGCTTTTATTAAACTTTTAAAATTTTCTTTAATCACAATTATCACCTTAATTAGAACAGATAACGAACAAATCTGTTGAATATACCCTCGTTTTGGTTTCTTGAAATAGAACCTCTGCCGGAAAGTGCGAATTGAAGGTTAGAGACGTTATATGAATAAATTTCTCCATCTTCATTGAGCCATCTCGGGTCAACAACTCCGGTTACAATAAAGTCCATTCTTTCATTTCCGTTAACCAGCGTCTTTTTACCCTGAACGGATAAATTACCGTTAGGAAGCTGCTGTACGACCTGAACAGCAATTCTGTCGCCAAAAGTCATAGTTCGTGCTCCGTTAGCGGTATTGGAAACTTCATTTGTACCGCCATAACCGTCAGAATCCTTAAGAGAAAGTCCAAACCATCTGTTAAAGAATGAAGTAAAAGTATCAACAGTATTTGATGATTTTTCTGAAGTATATGACAGATTATCATTAACCGTTATATTCTCTTCCATAATAATAGAAATTAAGTCTCCTATTTGTCTGGCCTGTACTCCGCCGAACAGCGAGCGCGGTGTTCCGGCATAGTGTTGTGTCGCATTTAATGTAAACAGTGATTCTGCATTAACCGACAGAACTGTTAACATAACTATGGCTATTGATACTAATACTTTTTTCATAACTTAACCTCTTAAGCCCCATTTATGCCAAATACTCGGCAATTATACTTCTACCATACATTAGACCGTATTTTATATCATCATCTGATATATTGAATTCACCTACATATTTGGCGCATTCTCTTAATTCGTTTACATCAATTCTTTCAAGAATATTTTTTGGTGCTGCTTTGTGTGAAGTATCTTCCAGAATGTTTTCTTCATCTTCCTGCTTTGGTTTCAGCTGGGAAGCTGTTGTTCTGAAAGCATTTACTGCACTGAATCTTTGTACCTGATTATTTTCGCCTACTGATGAAATCATATTTTTTAGTGAATAAGTGAATAAGTGATTGAGTTATTAGGTCTTTCACTTTCATTCTTACATATAACTTATTCCCCTTCTCCTTTCTTTTTTAACTTCATTTGCCTACTAATCTTTTTATTCCAGGTTCACTTTCAACCCACATATTTTTCCATTTGTCTGTAAATCTGGTCAGCAAGTCCGAAAGTTGTTCTAGGGTTGCTCGCAAGATCGTGCCCCATCTGTTGGAAAACAACTGATTTAAAAGTTTCCTCATAAGGAGATTTTTCCCCGAACAAACTGCCTTCTTTATCAACAGTTCTATCCATTTCAGATAGCATCTTTGTTATAAAAATAGATTCAAATTCTATTGCAGCTTTTTTCAACTGCGCTTTAGAATCACCCGCTTCTTTAATTCTGTTATACAAGACCTGATCAGAGTTAACAGTTCTGGCGTTATTTAGTCCATTTTTTATTAAATCTATTGTCGGTGTAGAAAAATCCATATTATTTTCCTTTGGTATGTATTTTAAATAACTATCAAATCAGCCTGTAAACTTCCTGATTTTTTGAGTGCCTGTAAAATTGAAATCAAGTCGACAGGCGCAACACCTATTGAATTCAATGCTCTCACTAAATCATTTAGATTACTGTTAGCAGGCATTTCGACCAAACTGCCCGGAGCTTTATTAATTGTAATATCCGAGTTCTCAAATCCGACTGTAGCCCCGTTAGCAAACGGATTTGGTTGAGAAACTTCATTTGTTGTAGAAACAGTTACAGTAATATTACCGTGAGCAACTGCAGCCGGAAGAAGTTTTACATCAGCCCCGATAACAACTGTTCCGGTTCTTTCATTTACTACAACTTTAGCTTTTTCTAATGTCGGAGACACTTCCAGATTTTCAATTATTGAAAGGAAAGTAACTCTGTCATTAATGAATTTCGGGGGAACTGTAACCCTGACAGAGCTTCCGTCAATAGCATGAGCCGGAGCTACTTGAGAAACAGTTTCTGCGATTCTTGAAACAAGAGTATAATCAGATTTATCAAGGCAGAGTGTTATAGAATCTTCGTCGCCGATTTCTGTATAAATATCACGTTCAATAATTGCACCGCCGGGGATTCTGCCTGAGGTTGTAATTGCAGTTCTTGCAGAAGAGCCGCCTGCGATTTTATTAATGCCGCCGACTGAAAGAGGTCCTTGAGCTACAGCAACAGCTTCGCCGTTTGGAGCTTTGAGAATAGTTTGAACAAGGACACCGCCCTCTAAGCTTTTTGCGTCAGCTATAGCGGATACGGTGCAATCGATTTTATCTCCGTTTTTAGAAAATGGAGGTACTGTCGCTGTTACAATTACGGCAGCAGATGCACCTTTTTGAATGTAGTTTTCCTGCTCAATTACTGTTCCTAAATTTCTTAATAACATTTTGTTTGTAATTTGTGTTGAACGGGAATTATCACCTGTACCGGGTAGACCTACAACGATACCATACCCAACCAACTGGTTTTCTCTCACACCTTTAATGTGAGTTAAATCCATTATTCTGACTTTGGCTTCAATAGCCTTAACAGGCAATAATCCCGTAATCATCAACATCATTATTAAAATTGAAGCTAAAACTTTTTTCATATACCCACCTTCTTAAAGAGTTACAAGAACCTGATTTTCTCCTATGACTTTGCCTGTATATACTTTTTTGTAGTTCTTGTTTTCAACATTTATATAATCCCCCGTCATTCCGTCTGCCATCGCCGTTCCGTCTATTGTAATCATAACTGCGCCATTTGAGACAAAGAATATTCTTACACCCATGTTTCTTTCAACATCAGGTTTCATTTTTACAAATCGTTTATCTATGATTTCTCCTTTTTGGAAAGCTTTTTTAGCTTTCATATCTTTTGCAAACATTTTTTCATTTAAGACATAATCCATTCTTTGAGAAACATCCATTCTTTTCACCATAGCTGTTTCATTAGTAATTGCCTGTTCTCTGTTTATAAAATCAGAAGCTACCAGAACATCTTTGTAAACAGAGGTTTGCGCAGGCAGATTGAGAGTTTTTACAAATGCTTTGTTTACATAAATATCAACTCTTTTTATATCTCTCGGAATAATTTTATCCCCGCCTTGAACAATTTTGTATGTAACTTGCCCGTCCGGTAAAACAAGGTTTGCAAAAGGAGTAGCAGAAATTTTTACTTCTACTTCTGCATTTGGAACCATCGCTTTGTAAGAGTTTTCAAGAATTTTAGCAACCTGAGTTTTAACATCGGCAGAAGTAACTGTCTGAGCCTGAACGCTCATGCAGGTTAGTAATATTAATGCTGTTGTTAAAACTTTTTTCATTTTTTCTTTTACACCTTACCTCTATTGCATGTTGTTAGTTAGCTGCAATATGTTGCTTGAAGAGTTTATCAGTTTTGAATTTGATTCGAACGCACGTTCTGCTTTAATCAATCCGACAAGTTCATCAACAATCTGAACATTAGAACCTTCAAGCATACCCTGCTGAATCAAACCTAACCCGTTTTGTCCGGGAGTATCCTGGACAGGATTGCCGGAAGCCTGAGTTTCTTTGTACAGGTTGTGTCCGATTGATAACAAACCTGACGGGTTCTGGAATTTAACCAACTGCAAAGAACCGACAATTGATTGCTGAGTCTGACCGGGAAGAGTTACGGAAATATTCCCGTCCTGTGTAATGGTTATTTCTGTGGCATCACGCGGAATTGAAACAGACGGCTGAATTAATAAACCGTCATTCGTACAAAGCTGCCCTAAAGAATCAACCTGCAAGCAACCATCCCTGGTATATGCAAGAGAACCGTCCTCTTTCATAACCTGTAAAAATCCGTCACCTTCAATTTCAATATCAAGATTACGACCGGTTGAAATTGCTACCCCCTGCGTAAATATTCTGGTTGTAGCAGCTGTTTTAACACCGAGTCCGATTTCAATACCAACCGGTTGGTATGTTCCCTGGTTCATCAAAGCACCGGGAGTTCTTGCCGCCTGTGAAAGAAGATCTTGAAATTCAATTCTTGATTTCTTAAAACCGGTTGTATTAACGTTTGCAACATTGTTTGCAATAACATCAAGATAGTTCTGCTGCGCTATCATACCGGTTGCTGCTGTTGTTAATGCTCTTAACATTTATCCTCTCCTCGTCTGGTTTTATTTGCTAAAATATATTTTTACTACAGGCTGATTCTTCCTACAGAAACTGCCGTTGCAAGTACATCACTGTTTGTACTCACGACTTTTGTCAAAGATTCGTAATTACGGGAAGTTGCAATCGTATTAATCATCTCCCTGATAACATTTGAATTAGAAAGTTCAAGCATACCCTGCTGAACCGTGAATTTTTCGGAACGCAGTTCCGGATTTTCTTCTATATTTAAAGGAATAAACTTTGCATCTCCTACTTCAAAGAGGTTTTCCTTATCGGAAAAATCAAAAACACCAATGGTTTGTAAAGGAATTTTTTGATTATATGAATTTATTTCAATATTACCGCTCTCTCCGATAATTGTTTCAATTCTGTCACGGAAAAGTTCCGGATCAAAGTCTTCCGGAATCATCCTTATTCTTCTGTTGTTAACATCAAGAACATACTCTCCCTGCTTTGTAACAAGATATTGTTCATCATTAACAAGAAAAGAACCGTCTCTTGTATAATAAATCTTTCCTTCAATATCCTGAATTTTAAAGAAACCGTCGCCTTCAATTGCTACATCATAAGGATTATTTGTTTTTTCTAAGGCACCCTGAGTGAAATCATGCGTATAATCAAGAGATTGTGCTCCCAGGCTTAAATCTCCGAGATACCTGTTTGAATCATTTCTTATTATAGAATCTTTTTGGGAATAAACGGCAGATTCCATAACATCTTTGAACCTCAAAGAACCTTTTTTGTATCCTATAGTATTAACGTTTGCCAGGTTATTTGCAATATTGTCGTGCATATCCATCAATGCAAGCATGCCATTTGCAGCGGATTCTAAACTTCTGACTATCATAAATCCGCTCCTTTCAGGCTGTTATATTTACTCAGTACGTTTTTTACATAATTCTGTGTTTCTGCATACGGAGGAATTCCACCGTATTTTTTTACCGCATTTGGTCCTGCATTGTACGCAGCCAGTGCCAGAGATTTATCATTTCCGAATCTGTCCATTAACCCTTTCAAGTATTTGGTCCCTCCTTCAATATTTTGCTCGGCATCATAAGCATTAACCACACCCAGCCCCTGTGCGGTAGAAGGCATTAACTGCATTAATCCCATTGCTCCGCATTTTGAAGTAGCATTTGGGTTAAATCCCGATTCCTGATTAATTACGGCTTTAACAAAATCTTCGTCTAATCCGTTTCTTTCGGCATATTTTGATACAAGATTATCGATCTCGGAACGTGAAACAGAATGAGGATTTTTCGCATTTTTAACGGAAGAATCAAGAATCTTTTGAAAATCTCTGTCCGGAATATTTCCATACGACATTAATGATTGAAATCGGCTTTCAATCGTATTAATCCTATGTAAAGTTATGTCCAGACCCGAAAGCTGCACCTTCCGCTCTCCTCTCCAATTTTAATATTACCTACCAAGTCTGTTTAGGGATAATTCCCCTACCATAAAAGTCTACACTAGTAGTGTATTATATATGTATATGCATGACATCAATCAGATGGTTGAATTTTTTATTTTTGTATAGACCAAATGGTTAATTACCAAAAAACAACGTTACAAAAATAAATATCTTTGTATAACTGGTTCTGTTATTGTAAAATAAAGAAGCAGAGATGGAGGAAGAGATGAATTACCACGATATAACAAAAGATGATATGTTAAATGGCGACGGATTAAGAGTAGTATTATGGGTTTCAGGGTGCTTGCATCACTGTCATAACTGTCAGAATCCTATTACATGGGATGTCGCAGGAGGACTTCCTTTTGATGAAACTGCGGAAAAAGAGCTTTTTGAAGCGCTGGCAAAACCGCATATATCCGGCATAACTTTTTCCGGCGGGGATCCTTTACATCCGTTTAACAGAGAAGAAGTATTCAGACTTGCTAAAAAAATCCGTAAGGAGCTTCCTCAAAAAACAATCTGGTTATATACAGGATATGAATGGGATGAGATTAAAGATATTCCTGAAATTGCATATATGGATGTTGTTTGTGAAGGCAAATTTGTAGAAGAACTTTTGGATAATAAAAAACACTGGGTAGGAAGCACGAACCAACATGTTGTTGATGTAAAAAAATCTCTTGCCGAAGGTAAAATTGTAGAGCACGAATCTTAAGCATGCAATAAAAATATTATTCTGATATAATACTGGTATAATGGTAAGAGTCGTTCAGGAGGAAGTATGAAAGATAGAAAGAGCAATGTACTCTCATTACTCGAGGATAAGACCAATGACTATGCCCGTAAAACGGCTCTTGGTATGAAAACCAATTTTGGCTGGAGCGAACTGACTTATGATGGGCTGGGACTATTATCCAGAAGGCTTGCTGCTTATTTGATGAATGACCTTGGAATCCAAAAAGGTGAAAAGCTTGCTATTTTATCAGAGTCCAAACCCGAATACGGAGTTTGTGTTTTTGCATCGGTTATAGCCGGAACAATAACAGTGCCGCTTGATATTAAGTTAACTATTTATGAATTAACCTCAATTTTGTCTGACTGTTTGCCTTCCGTTATGATGGTTTCTCAATCTTATATCGATAAAGCGTTGGAACTTCAAAAAGCAATTCCTTCTTTAAAACATATTATTGTAATGGATGAACAGCCGGTTTCTGACGGATTGCAAAGTATTTATACATTGCCTTGCAACTATACCTGCAAATGGAGACATCGTTCTACAAAATCAAGAATGTTTATTATTTATACATCGGGTACAACAGGTGCTCCAAAGGGGGTTGAAACAACTTTCGGAAATATTTTGGCTCAGGTTAATGACCTGAAAGGGCTTTTAGCCCAAATTTTCCCAAAAGGAAAGGATATGAGAGTTCTTTCAATTCTTCCTATGAATCATTTGTTTGAAATGACCGTAGGGTTCTCCACTTTCCTTAATATGGGACATACAGTATACTATACAAAGAGCCTTAAACCTAAAGATATTTTGAATACAATAAGAGATAAGAAAATTCATTTTATGGTATTGGTTCCTGCATTTTTAAGGCTTCTTAAAACGGTTTTGGAAGCAGAGATAAGAAATGCACCTAAGTTTTATCGCGAGACGTTCCCAATAAGGTATCATCTTGCAAAATTTATACCTTACAGATGGCTTAAAAAACTTATGTTTAAACGTCTGCATGATTGCTTTGGCGGTTCTTTCCGCGCATGTTTATCAGGCGGAGCGCCGTTTGATTTTGAGGTTGCAAAATTCTTTAGAAGAATAGGTATTGAGGTTTATGAAGGTTACGGATTAACAGAAGTAAGTCCGGTTGCTACATTGAATGTTGAAAAAAACAGAGATTTACGCTCTGTCGGTAAACCTCTGCCAAGTTTTGAGGCAAAAACAGACCCGGCAACGGGTGAATTACTTTTAAAAGGCCCGTCCGTTATGAAGGGATATCACCACCAGCCTGAACTTACAGCTGAAGCAATTGATTCTGACGGATGGTTCCATACGGGCGATATTGCAAGGATTGACTCTCAGGGCAGGGTTTATATTACGGGCAGAATTAAGAATATGATCGTACTCTCAGGCGGGAAAAAAGTTTTTCCGGAAGAGGTCGAAGCCGTTCTTGAAAAGAGTTCAATGTTTGCTGAATTGTGTGTTTTTGGTGTATCAAGAGAAGGCGGTGCAAAAGACGGCACGGAAGATATTGCTGTAGTTGTTGTACCGGCTGATTTGGTAAAAGAAAAATACAGCGGAGAAGAGTTGGAAGAAGTTATGCGCAGTGAGGTTAAACGCTTATCTAAACAGCTTGCGCCATATAAGCGTCCTATTAATATTTCTGTATTAAATCAATCGCTTCCGAGAACTGCTACCAGAAAAGTTCAGCGCAAAAAGGTTAAAGAACTGGTTCAGGCATAAATTATGTATGAAGAATTAGAATCCGTAAGAGAAAAGTGTTTGTCCTGCACAAAATGTCCTTTGGCAAAAACAAGACATAATATAGTGTTTTCTGACGGAGTTCCTAATGGCAAGATTATGCTTATAGGCGAAGCTCCCGGATTTTATGAAGATCAGCAGGGAAAACCTTTTGTCGGTAAAGCCGGGCAGCTTCTCGACCGGATTTTTGCATCGGTCGGATTTACAAGGGAGGATATTTATATCTGTAATACTCTCAAATGCCGCCCTCCTGATAACAGAAATCCATTACCTGAAGAAAAAGAAGCTTGCTGGGAATATTTAAAAGCTCAGATTGATATAATTCATCCGAAAATTATTCTTCTTTGCGGAAATGTTGCCGTACAGTCGATTTTAGGCAATGTCGGCGGAATAACAAAAATACGCGGGCAATGGTTTCAGGGAGGAGAAATTGTTCACGGAGCTAAACTCATGCCAATATTTCATCCCTCTTATCTCTTAAGAAATGACACCAGAGAAAAAGGCGGTCCTAAATGGCTTATGTGGCAGGATATCCAAGAGATAAGAAAAGAATATGATAAATTGTCATAAAAGAAGATTTTAATAATAATCCGGTTTGGGTGAAAAAATCAATGTCCGGGAGAGCCTCGGGAAGGGCAGGTAAAATATGAAAATAACTTACTTAAAAATATTAAACTCAATTAAGAAGGTATAAATTCACCAAAAGAATTATTATAAACTATCGTTGAAAGATGTGATTTAACAGATAGTCCAATCCGGCAAGTGTGTTGGTTGCAATTTCGAATGAAGTTAGATATCAGGTAAATATAGCAGATGAAGAGAAAGGGCAGTTGAAATATTATTTCCGATAAAAACTGAAAAAGCGGGTTGGTAGCTACCAACCCGCTTTTTCACTACCCTTCTACACTTCTTTAAATACTAAAGTAGCGTTATGTCCTCCAAACCCAAAAGAGTTTGACAGAGCTGCATGAACCTTCTTTTCTCTTGCTTTATGAGGAACATAATCAAGATTTGCTACATGTTCATCCTGATTATCAAGATTTATTGTCGGCGGAACTTTGCCTTCAGTAATTGTTTTAACACAAACAATACCTTCAACCGCTCCTGTTGCGCCAAGCATGTGGCCATGCATACTCTTTGTTGAACTTACAACAAGATTTTTATTATGTTCTTTATCACCAAATATTTTAGCGATAGCTTGAGATTCCGCAATATCACCCAGACCGGTGCTTGTTCCGTGCGGATTGATATAATCAATATCTTCAGGTTTTAGTCCTGCATCTTCAAGCGCTAATTCCATAGACTTGATGGCGCCTCTGCCTTCCGGATCCGGTGCAACCATATCGTAGGCGTCAGCAGTTTGACCATAGCCTGCAACTTCTGCATAAATCTTAGCACCGCGTTTTTTAGCATGCTCATATTCTTCAAGAACAAGAACTCCTGCACCTTCACCCATAACAAAGCCATCTCTGTCTTTGTCATAAGGTCTTGATGCTTTTTCAGGCTCATCATTTCTCTTAGAAAGAGTTCTTGCGGCAGTAAATGCTCCGATACCCAGAGTTGTGATTGTAGCTTCGCAGCCTCCGGCAACAACTACATCAGCATCACCGTACTGAATTGAACGAAGAGCGTCGCCAATTGAATGAGAACCTGTTGCACAAGCAGAAACAACAGCTTTGTTAATACCTTTATAACCGTGCTTCATAGAAATTCTTCCTGATGCCATATCAACGATTAACATCGGAACAGTAAACGGAGAACCTTTAGTAGGTCCTTTTTCTATCATAGCAATATGGTTCTTTTCAAATGTTTTAAACCCGCCGGCAGCAGAACTAACAATAACACCGATTCTATACGGGTCAATATCAGCTTCATCAATACCTGAATCGGCAATAGCTTCATCAGCTGCTACCATTGCAAACTGTGTAAATCTATCCATTCTTTTTGCATCTTTTGGATCTAAATAATCCTCAGGGTTAAAATCTTTGTCCTTAATTTCGCCGGCAATTTTTACGGTGTGTCTTTCTGTATCAATTGATTCAATCAGAGAAACACCGCTTTTTCCGGCTAAAAGAGCATTCCAAAATTTCTCAACTCCTATCCCAATCGGAGTTACGGCTCCCATCCCTGTTATTACAACTCTACGTTTTGTCATCTTCTACTTTCCCCTAATAAATAAGAGGGCGGAAAAAGTTAGAATTCTCACCCTCTTATATAAATCTAATCAAATTTATTATGAGTGTGCATCGATGTAGTTAACTGCATCTTGAACTGTTTGGATTTTTTCAGCTTCTTCATCAGGAATTTCGCAACCGAATTCTTCTTCAAAAGCCATAACCAATTCAACTGTATCCAAAGAGTCTGCACCCAAATCAGCAGTGAAGCTAGCTTCAGGAGTTACTAAAGCTTCATCGCAGCTTAATTGATCTACAACAACTTTTTTAACTTTTTCAAATGTACTCATTTCTTTCATCCTCTTATTTATGTGTTATACACTATTCTACTAAATTATACTATTT
>CALUTN010000035.1 GCA_944323665.1 Candidatus Gastranaerophilales bacterium
GCAAACACTGTTGTTACCTGCTATATTATATCGGGCGGACTCATGCTGCCTGTAACAGGTTATCTGGTAAGAAGGATAGGAAAGAAACTTCTTATGATATATAGTATTGCAGTTTTTGCGTTAGGCTGCTTATTATGCGTTATAGCTCCGACCTTGCAAGCCTTAATTGCGGCAAGGATTGTTCAAGGGATAGGCAGTGGCTGTATACTGCCATTGTGCCAAGCCTTTTTGCTTGAAGCTTTCCCTCCTAATCAGAGAGGGGTTGCAATGAGTTTGTTTGGTGTGGCTGCAATGTTTTCACCTTTAGCAGGGCCGTTTTTTGGAGGTTATTTAACGGATAATTTTTCCTGGCAATGGATTTTTATTGCTAATATTCCGTTATGTATACTTTCACTTGTGATGGTTAAATTTTTGGTTGCGGATGATATTATACAACCTCTTAAATATAATAAAAAATTTGATTATACCGGCTATATATCAATTGTGCTTGCTATGGGGTGCATGCAGGTAATTCTCGATAAAGGTCAGCAGTGGAATTGGTTTGATGCGACCTGGATATGCTGGATGACCGGTATATGTATATTTTCTTTTGTCTTTTTCTATGTTTGGGAGCTTGAGTATAAATATCCCGTAATTGATATTAGAGTCTTTAAAGACCGGAATTTCTTAGTAGGTACTATGATAAGTTCGTTTATCAATGTAACTATTTATTCGACACTTCTTCTTGTTCCTATGTTCGTCCAGAGCATGATTGGTTATAGCCCTTCAATGTCCGGGCTTGCGATGTTTCCGAGAGCAGTGATTTGTTTTATAGGCTTGCTTGTTGTCGGGGAAATTTCCAAGTATGTTAATCCTAAACTGCTTGCGATAATCGGCTTTGTTATTATTGCGATTTCTATGTTGATGCTTACTCAAATGAATCCGGCTTCTTCAATGGAAAGTATAGTTTTACCGAATATTATTCTCTGTATAGGTGTGCCTACAGCTTTTGTTCCGATTACAGCCCTCTCCTTTCAGACTCTGCCGGCTTCTAAAACAGCTGATGCTGCAGCTTTGCATGCATTGTTTAAAAATATTGTGACAGCAATTGCAACTTCTGTCTCATCAACTTTT
Source organism: Candidatus Gastranaerophilales bacterium (assembly GCA_944323665.1). Classification (GTDB taxonomy): domain Bacteria; phylum Cyanobacteriota; class Vampirovibrionia; order Gastranaerophilales; family Gastranaerophilaceae; genus CAG-196. The sequence goes on from CALUTN010000035.1 coordinate 1,114, forward strand.
ATTGCAAGAGTTTCTCAGATTTATCAAAATTATTTTGTAGCAAATCTTTCGACGGAAAATCCCGTTTATCATGTTAAATTGGCAGCCGCCCAATCGAAGTTTCTTCATTATTATCCTGCTTATGTTGCCTCCAGAAAAGCGGGAGGTTCATTGTACAAAGAACTGCTGGCTCAGGCAAGGCTTGCTTCTTTCTTTGATGTTTTTACTGTTTTAGCACTTATTATCGTTTTAATTATCCCGCTTGTTTTGATTTTGAAGTATAAGCGCGCAAAGTAATGTAAACTTTTGTAAAATTTTTAGCAAAAAGTGAAATTTCTCTTAACAAAAATACTTAATACATATATCAAGTATATATTTCAAAGAAAGAGAGGTCAACTTATGGACGAAATCGGAGCAATTGGCGGAATTTTTGGGACAACCCAATCTGGTAATGTTAATGGTGTATCAACTCAACAGAATTTAATTGAAGATAGAAAAAAATGGGAATTTGCAAACCTTGGAAATATGCTTAATGGGTCAGTTAATCCGAACGTCCTGTCAGCTGGAGCATATATGCAATAATAAAAAAAAAAGAGCCTTGTTGGCTCTTTTTTTTGCTGCTTTATAAAATATAGCTGTTATTCTCTTTTAGATAATTCCTGATCCATAAGAAATAAAGCAACCTTATCATCTCCGAACATTTCAAGTCTTTTTATAATATTTTTAACGGCTTTTTCTTCCTCTATTTGTTCTGCTATAAACCAGTCAATAAAATTGAGTGTTGTTCTGTCACATTCCTCCTCAGCTTTTTTAGCTATTTCCATAATTGAAGATGTTATACATTTTTCGTGTTCATAGATATGATTAAAAATAGAACTTATACCGCTAAATTCAAATTCAGGAGTTCTAATTTGTTTAAGGGTTACAAAGCTGTTGCAGTCAATCAGGTAATCAAATATTTTAAGACCATGCTCTACTTCTTCTTTAGCTTGTAATCTTGTCCATGAGGCAAAACCATTCAAGCCCAGTTCTTTTAGATGCGCTGACATTGAAAGATAGAGATAGCCTGAGTAGAATTCTTTATTAATCTGTTCGTTTAAAATTTCATTCATTGTATTACTAAGCATTTATTTACCCTCCCATAGACCATGGATATTACATAATTCAATAGCTTCGACTTCTTTTTCAAAATTGGTTATATCAAATTCTGCAGTATCGCCGGGTTTAAGATATTTAAGATGGAGTGTATTTTTATCTTTTGGGTATACTTCAATAAATTGAATATAATGACTTTGCTCCATCGGATGGAATTTAATACGGACAAACCGCCCTTGTTCTCCGGTTTCTATAACCGGAGTATGCTTTTCCGCAAAATCATTGTTTTCCTCTATGCGCGGAGTCAATAGTTCCATAGGTTGTCCGCAGCATACGAGTTCGCCTGCGCCCGGTAAAATGACTTGAACCAGGTTCCCGCAAACATTACATTTGTAAAGTTGTAGTTTTTCTGTTGTCATAATGAAACCTTTCTGTATTATTCACTAATATTCTAGCTTCTAATTCAAAAACTTCATTGTAGGGACGGGTAATTTATGGTACTATCTATAGTATGGAGAATTTTTTTAACAATACTAATCATCAGGTTTCAACACCTTTAGTCACGCAGTATGACGATTTAAAGGATAATTATCAACAGATTTTTATTGAAGCGGCTGAAAGTATAAGAGTGGAAGTAAATAAATTCAAGCCGGAAAATCCTTGTAATTTATGCACGGTAAAAGATTGCAAGATAGAAAAAAAAGACGTCTTTACGCTGTATCCTGTGAATTGTACATATAGGGAGTGGCAGTTGAAAATACTAACATTTTTAGCCGGTGATTACAGGCAGAAACTTAAAAATACTTATAAAATAATGATGGATAAGAAATCTGAATACTCCTGCGCCAGATGCGGTGGTTGCTGCAGACTTGCAACAAGCGAGTTTTCCTATTCTCAGCTTAAACAAAAAGCCATGAAAGGGGACAAGTTTGCGTCTGATTTCGTTTCTGTTTTTGTTCCTTTTGAAAGTGAAGAAGATGCTAAAAAAGCCAATCCGGAGTATTTTCAATTACTGAACGAGTTAGTAGAGAATCAGAAAATTTATTACTATTATTGCCCGAAACTTGATGGTAATGAGTGCTCTGATTATCAAAACAGACCTGATGTGTGTAAAGATTTCCCTCATAATCCGCTAAAATTGCTGCCTTCAACTTGTTCTTATAACGAATGGAAAAAATCTGTATCCAAAACGGCAATGATGCTGAAAGCAAAAGTTGATATTATAGAATTTTATAAAAATAAATTAGGATAAATTATGGAAGTTTTAGCCGGTCTCAGACTTGAAGAATTGGAAAATTTAATGGATGAATTAGGTGCGACGAAGTTTCGTGCAAGGCAAATTCATAATTGGATTTATGATAAATCAGTATCTTCAATAGATGAGATGACAAATCTTGCGAAAGATTTTAGAGAAGAATTAAAAAAACGGTTTATTATAACAGATACAAAAATTAAAATAAAACAATCAAGCTCTGACGGCACATTAAAATATCTTATAGAATATCCTGACGGGGAGTGCGTTGAGACTGTCCTAATGAGATTTGATAACAGAGCAAACTTAACTGCTTGCGTAAGCTCGCAAGTCGGTTGTGCCGTAAATTGTTCTTTCTGTGCAACCGGTAAAAGAGGCTTTATAAGGAATCTTACGGCAAAAGAAATTATTGAACAAGTTTTAACCATTCAGCGCGATACGGGTTTAAAGGTTACAAACATTGTATTTATGGGACAAGGAGAACCTCTTTTGAATCTTAAAAATGTTCTGGAAGCGTTGGATATGTTTAATCATGACTTCCAAATCGGTTCAAGAAGGATAACAATTTCCACCAGCGGAATAATCCCGAAAATTAATGAACTGGCTTCTTATGAGCTGCAATCAACGCTTGCGGTATCGCTTCATGCTCCTAATCATAAATTACGAGCGGAAATTATGCCTGTTGAAAATAAATATCCAATAGAGGAGCTTAAAAAATCTTTGCTCAATTATATTGAGAAAACAGGCAGGAGAATTACTATTGAATATATTATGATACATGGCTTTAATGATACTGTCGAGTGTGCAAAAGAGCTTGCTTATTTTCTTAATGATTTGAAATGTAATATTAATTTAATACCCTATAACTCCGTAGAGGAGACAAAATATCGTAAATCATCCAATAACGATATTATGAAGTTTAAGTATTTGCTTGAGCATTCAGGGAAAAAAGTTACCGTAAGACTTGAACGGGGGGCTGATATTGATGCGGCTTGCGGGCAGTTACGGGGCAGGAGCGTAAAAACGGATTTTGCAAAACAGAATATAGCAGGGTAAAACAATAAACAAATTTTATCAGGCTGTCATTACTAAATAATTATCGGACAGTTAAATAAGAAAAGGTCAAATAAATGAACATATTTGAAAAAAATATTCAGGCTTTAGCTGTAAAAGACAAGGCGTTGGCTGCTAAATTAAAAACCTATGTTCCTGAAATCATACCTGAACTTATAAAAGAAAATGGTTTTTTTAACCTGAAATATAAGAATCTGTACCTGCATAACGAAGCAAATCCTATTCTGGAGGCAAGATCCGTTTTTGCGGGTTGCATAAACGAACCTGTTTCAATTCACTTTATCTATGGTCTCGGGCTGGGATATCTTTTCCAAACAGCCAGTTTGAACTCCAAGGGAACTGTTATTCTTTATGAACCGGATTTAAATCTTTTGAAAGTTGTTTTTAATTTTGTAGATTTTTCCGGCGATCTTATGAAATCAAACGTGTATCTTACCGATAATTTAAAAAAAGCTTGCGACATTATCCACCAAAAATCAGGAACCAAAAACTTCCCCTACATGCTTTCTCTTCCTTCGCAAAAAAGGTTAGATCCCGTCGGGTTTGAAGAATTGGTAAAAAATTTAAAAGATACCGTGGGCGCTTATTTTTTAGATTTGAAATACACAAAAAAGAAATTCTATAAAATTTTAAAAATATTAACAGCTAATATCCCGGAGTTATTAAATGAAATTCCTCTAGCTAAAGTAAAGGATTTTTATAAAGGAAAAACTGCAGTCATTGTATCTGCCGGGCCATCATTGGATCGGAATATTGAAACACTTAAAAAATATCGAAACCAATATGTACTGTTTGTTGTGGGAACAGCCTTGAAAACTGTTGTAAACCACAATATAACACCCGATTTTATCTGTATAATTGAACCTTATAATACAGCCCGTCATCTTGAAGGCATAAACCTTGAGAACTCTTATTTAATTACAGAGCCCTACTCAAACAGTATGCTGCATAAATTACCTTTTAAACGTATATTTTCACATATTTCGGCAAATACTCCAGTCAACCGATTCTGGGGGGAACTGTGCGAAGAAGATATAAGCGAGTATTGGTCAAAAGGTACTGTATCATATACCGCTCTTAATAGTGCAAGGATTCTGGGCTGCTCTAAAATAGTACTTGTAGGACAGGATTTAGCATACATTGAAGGGCAGTGCTACAGTAAAGATTGTGTTTATAAAGATTTAGTTTGTTCATTTAATAAAAATACCGGAAAATGGGAAATAACAGCAAAAGACTTTCAAAAATTTGCAGACTCTATTTCTTCATCACCGGATCAAGCTTACCGGGAGAAAATGGCAAGAGCAAGACTTAAAAATTTAAACAGCTCTCTTTACTATGTTAAAGGTATAAACGGAGACATGATTCCGACCGAATCCGTATATGCAACATTTGTAAAACCTTTGAGTGAATATACTCATCATTTCAATGACCGAAAATATATTAATACTTCACTTTCCGGTGCACAAATTGACGGATTTGAAAATATGAGACTCGAAGACGCTCTGAAAGATTCTCCTATAATAGATAATGCGGAAATTAATATCCATTTTGAACATAATTATGAAAAAGTTAAGACAAATTTAAAATCTGCGTTTAATAACCTTAAAACAGCATTAAAAACTATCCGGGAAGGCAAACAGATTTCAAAATCACTGCGTAATAATCTGGAGCGACACAGACAAATTAACGAAAACATTCTCAGCCAATTTAAAAAACTGGTAATTAATTACAATTTTCTCTCGGGAGAGTTTACTGAAAAATCCAAATTATTTGATTTTATAACGATCTCAGAAAAAATTGATATAGACTACGAAATGAAAATGACTAAAGAACTTAATCTGAAAAACGTAGAAAAAATTGTAAATATGATTTTGAAATACTACAGTGAGGCAGAAGAGAGAATATGTGAACTTGAGAAAATAGTATCGGAGATAATCAAATGAAAGTTTTAATCCAAAGAGTTAAAAGTGCATCGGTGAAAGTAGAATCAAACCTTGTAGCCCAAATAGACTGCGGACTGCTTGCTTTTGTAGGAATTGAAAAAGATGATATAATTGATACAGTAGAAAAAGCAGTAAAAAAAATCGTAAATCTCCGAATTTTCCCTGACAATAGCGGGAAAATGAATAAATCAATACTGGATACTCAAGGTGAAATGCTTATTGTTTCACAATTCACACTGTGTGGAGATTGTAAAAAAGGAACACGACCGAGTTTTGACAACGCTGCACCGCCCGACAAAGCAAAAAGTTTGTATGAAGATTTTGTAAAAAAAATACGCAGCTATGGCATAAAAACCGGTACCGGTATATTCGGAGCAATGATGGAAGTTAATTTAATCAATGACGGCCCGGTAACATTTATGCTTGAATTTTCATAACATATGCCTGCCTGTACGAATAGCTCCGTACAAGCAGGCATACCTAATTTTATATTATACAATAAGTTTCATCAAATCTTTATATGCAATATCAGCAGCATCCCTTTTTTGGCATAATTCTTTATACACATCTTCCGCATGTTTCAGTTCTTCCATTAGCTTATTATATTGAGCTTTTGATTTTTGACTTTCGGCGATTGCTTTATTTAGGGTATCAAAAGCCCTGTCTTTTTCTGTACGTGCATAATTATATGCGGATAACTTTTCATTTTTTGCCCCGCCGGATTTTTGCCATATTTCATAAGCGTCATCGGCTTTACTTTCAGCTTTTTCCATTGCAAGCCGAGCCTTAATAATCAATACGTTTGTCCGTTCAGCCTCTTCCTGAGCTTTATTTACTGCGTTTTTTATCTTCTCCATGCTTGCTTTAGCTTTAACTATTTCATTTTCTACAGTTTGTAAAGTATTTTTTGCAATTGCAGCATCCGATTTTACTTTTTCAGTATCTTTGGTAATTGCGACAGACGGGCTTTGAGGCTTTGATACCTGAACATTCTTTACTTCTGTATTTTGAGGAGTCGCATTCCGTGATTTCTGAGGCAAAGAAGTGATTGATTTCTTCGTCCGGGCGCCATTCTTCGATGATAATTTAGCTAACAAGCCTCCTCTGAAAAGCTTGGCTGATATCTTACCCATTAGTATCAAACTCACCACGCCGACAGTTGTACCGAGAGTTCTTCCCAAATTAAAGCCATTTTCGTCACAGAACAAACTCCTCAGAAAATTTTCCGTTTTACTGCCGGTCTCATTGGTTCTACTTTCTCGAACCGGCGGAATTGTTACAAGCGTACTATCACTTTTTAATATTATGCTTGCATTTTCATCCGCTGTATCAATCGGTGTATTTGAGATGGATACCCCCATTGCTGCAAATAGTTCTTTTAATTCTTCCTTTGTAAATGTTATTTCCTGTTCAGGCTTTATAATAAAACTGGTTTGCCATTTACTCCTATCTTTATCGATTCCGCCCGTGAATAAAGTTTCTAAACCGGATTTTTTTCTATTCTCATTCAATTCTGTCAATTTGTCCATTGTAGCATTCCACTCACTTTGAGTGTATGTACCGTCCGAAATAAAAACAGACTCCGGATATTCTTCTTTTAACTTCTCAACCATATCTTTAAGTATTTGAGTTAAACCCTGATTTTCAAGCACTTTTACTGATTGTTCAGTGATTAATGATTCTGGCATATTTAATCCCCCTATTATTCCCCTATGTAAATATAAAGTCATTTGCACTTGATAAATTTACTTTAACTTTTTAGATAAATATTGTTCAAATTCTTTGATTAAGCTTACTTAAGACAACTTTCAATTATTCTTAACAAATCTTTACAGATATTTTCATAAGCAGAGATTTGATACAATATAGACGGGAGATGTACCATGGATGATTTTAAACACTATACTGTCATGCTTAATGAAGCGGTGGATATGCTTGAATGTACAGACGGCAAGATTTATGTTGACTGCACCCTTGGCGGCGGCGGTCACAGCGAACTCATTTTAAAAAGAATTTCTCCTAACGGGAGATTAATAGCTTTTGATATAGATGATGAAGCCATTGCGCATGCCAAAGAAAGGTTGAAAGGTTATAATAACTTAACTATTGTAAAATCATCTTATACAAATATTAAGTCTGAACTAAAAAAACTTGGAATAGATAAAATAACAGGCGGAGTTATTTTGGATTTAGGAGCTTCTTATCATCAGCTTACAAAGGCAGAGAGGGGTTTTTCTTTTTCTAAAGATGCTCCTCTTGATATGAGATTTGATATGGAGTCGGATTTTTCCGCTTATGATGTCGTAAATACGTATTCAGAAAGCGAATTAGTAAGAATTTTCAGCGAGTATGGCGAAGAGCATTTTTCAAAGCGAATTGCTAAGAAAATAGTCGAAGAAAGGGCTAAGAAGAAAATAAAAACGACATGCGAATTATCAGATATAATTATTAGCGCCGCGCCAAAAGTTAAATCACACATCCATCCGGCTACAAGGGTGTTTCAGGCTATAAGAATAGAAGTAAACAATGAGTTAAAAAATGTAAATATTGTACTACATAATATATTGGATTTATTGTCTGTCGGTGGTATAATTTCTGTTATAAGTTTTCATTCTTTAGAGGACAGGATAGTTAAAAGATTCTTCAAGTATGAAAGCCAGAAGTGCAGATGCAATGATATGATTTGCAAATGCCCGCCGCCGAGAATTGAGTTGATTAATAAGAAACCTATTGAGGCGAGCGAATGGGAGGTAAAGGAGAATCCGCCGTCAAGAAGCGCAAAACTTCGGGGGGTGCGGTGTATTTCCTGATTTTGGGTTTTGGGAGTATAGATTAATTGGTTTACGCTTTAAAGAGTTACAACAGCAGACCGTACCGAAGAGAAGAAGAGAGTAATGTTCTTGATATGATTATACGGAGATTCTCCAAAGAATCTGCGGCAAGGTATGCACTCCCTGCTGAAAAAAAGTCTTTTGTTGATAAATCTGTTCAAAATCTTGCGGTTAATAGTATAATAGAGGGGTATTTCCCAAAGGAGAACGTAGTAAAGGCTATGGCTATTAAAAGAGTAAATAAAATGCTTTGTGTAATATTAAGCCTGTTGATAGCAGTTGTTGTTGTCAGCTACTACTTTGTTATTTCTTGCGAGATAAAACTTAATGATTTAAGCCGCCAAACTATTATTTTAAATAACGAGAATGCAGAGCTTCAAAATAAACTGGATAGCCTGAAATCATTCAGCAATGTTGATAAAACTTTACAGCAAAATAATATGCTTCAGAGAGCCGGTCAAGTTATTGAAACTGAAGAAGTGACAGTTGATTCTCAGGCTGCTGCAAAAAAATCTGCTAAAAGACGTATTTTCAACTATGCGATAGGATTTTAGTTCTATGCCGGACTCTCTTTTGGAGCAGAGAACTTTTTTTAAGCTTGTTTGCGGTGCCGGGAACGAAGATTCGGAATCTGTAAAAAGGCTGGTCTATGTTTATGCAAAAGCCGGATGCAAGGTGTTTGACCTCTCTGCAAATAAAGAAATTTTAAATTCCGCAAAAGAAGCACAAAAGCTGTCCGGCATGGAAGATTTGCATTATTGTGTTTCTGTTGGTATAAAAGGGGATCCGCATATTAATAAAGCTCAGATTAATTATGATAAGTGTGTTAAATGCGGTTCTTGTCTTAAATCTTGCCAAAATGATGCAATTACGGATTATATAAAGGTTAATGAATTAAAGTGCATTGGCTGCGGTATCTGCGCAAAAAACTGCCCGCAAAATGCGATATCTATGATAGAAAAGGATGCAGATGTAAAAACAATTTTGCCGTATTTGGTTGATAATGGTGCAGAAATTTTAGAACTGCATGTAACAGGGCAAGATGTAAACGATTTGGACTACAAATGGAAAATAATCAATGAGTGCAAACCTAAATTTGCATCAATCTGTATTGATAGGGAGAATCTGTCAAATAAAGGTGTCATATCAAGGATAAAAGAGATGATATCTTTAAGAGAACCTTATACTACAATTATTCAAGCAGACGGGATTCCGATGAGCGGTTCCGATGACTCTTATAAAACTACATTACAAGCTGCCGCCATGGCTGAAATTATTCAGAATGCAAATCTGCCGGTATATTTAACCGTTTCCGGCGGAACTAATTCTAAGACCGCTGAGCTTTGCAAGCTTTGCGGGATCAATTATAATGGGATTGCAATTGGCTCTTGGGCAAGAAAAATTGTAAAACCATATATATCAAGACAAGATTTTTGGACAAATAAAACTATACAGCAAGAAGCTGTTAAAATTGCAAAAGATTTAGTCGAAAAAATCTAGATATCAACATTAGCCATCATATTAATTAAAGTGTTTATTGTATTATCCATACTTACACTGTCTGTTGTTCTTTGCTGCAAGAATGCATTAATTTGGGGCATCATTTCTATTGCAGTATCAAGTTTTGGGTTTGTACCGGCTTGATACATTCCGACATCAATAAGGTCTTTATTTTCTCTGTAGAGAGCCAGGATTTTCCGCATTTTAGCTGCAGCTTCTTTATGTTCTGGGGACGCTATTGCTGACATAAGCCTTGATATGCTTCCTAAAATATCAATAGCAGGATAATGGTTAGATTCAGCTACTTTTCTTGACAGGAAAATGTGCCCGTCCGTAATACCTCTCACAGTATCGACAATAGGGTCGTTGATGTCATCTCCTTCCATAAGAACTGTATAGAATGCGGTAATAGAACCTTTTTCACTGTTACCTGCTCTTTCCAAAGCCTTCTGTAGCCAGGAAAATATTGAAGGCGGATAACCTTTCATTGTAGGCGGTTCGCCAATTGAAAGCCCGACTTCACGTCCTGCCATTGCACATCTTGTGATAGTATCTGTCATTAGAAATACTTTTTTACCCTGGTCTCTAAAATATTCGCAAACAGCAGTGGCTGTTAAAAGACATTTTTGTCTGATTAACGGCGGCTGGTCTCCTGTTGAACAAACTAAAACAGATTTTTTCATGCCTTCGGGACCTAGAGCATCTTCAACAAACTCTTTTACTTCTCTTCCTCGTTCTCCGATTAGTGCAACAACGTTAACATCGGCATCAGAATTTCGGGCAATCATACCGAGCAAAGTACTCTTACCGACTCCGGAACCTGCAAACAACCCCATACGCTGTCCGCAGCCAAATGTTAAGCATGAGTCAATCGCCCTTACCCCGGTTGAAAACATTTCTGTAATTATTGGTCTTTCAAATGGTCCCGGCGGCGGACCTTCAACACTTCTCCAAATAGCACCTTCCGTATTCAGCGGCTGACCGTCAATCGGTTCACCCATAGGGTTTATTAATCGTCCGAGAAGAAAATCTCCCACGGGTACCTGAATAGGACTTCCTGTTGTCTGGACAAGGCTTCCCTGCCCGATGCCGGTTCCGTCATAAAGAAGTAAAAGCTGAGCAGCATCTCCTTTGAATGCAACAACTTCAGCAGGTTTCTTTTCTCCTGTTGCGGTTTCAATATAACATAAGTCTCCGATTTTTAACCCTGGCAGCTTTACTTCAACTGTTAAACCCACAAGCTTGGATACGCTGCCTTTAAACTGGTATAAGTCGACACCTTCCAGCCTGTTGTGCACTCTCACTTTTAGGCTATTCAAATATTCCTGATTAACACCTTCCATATTTTTATTCTAGCATATAGGCTAAATGGGGTAAAGGTGCCCGACTATATTAAATTTTATGAACATTTATCCTCTGCTGCAAATGGTTCTGGCAACATAAACGCCGGAAGCTGAAGCTTGTATCAAACCTCTGGTAACACCGGCTCCGTCTCCTATTGCAAACAGATTTTTTACTCCTTCTGTTTCAAGTTCATTTGTAAGTTTAACTCTTGCAGAGTAGAACTTAACCTCTATACCATACAGCAGTGTATATCTGGAAGCTGTACCGGGTGCAATTTTATCCAGGGCAAAAAGCATTTCAATAATACTTTTCATTTGTCTGTAAGGTATAACAAGACTCAAATCCCCAGGGGTTGCGCAGCTTAATGTCGGAGTGATAATGCTTGATTTAATCCTGTCAGGAGTAGATCTTCTGCCTTCAAGCAAATCTCCGAAACGCTGAACAAGGATTCCGCCGGCAAGCATATTAGCAAGTCTTGCAATATGCTGACCGTATGCGATAGGTTCTTTGAATGGTTCTGTAAACTTTTTACTTACGAGGAGGGCAAAGTTAGTATTATTAGTTTTTATGTTCGCATAGCTGTGCCCGTTTACTGTCGCAATACCGCTGTAGTTTTCCTGTACTACTTCTCCGTTAGGATTCATACAGAAGGTTCTGACCTCATCCCCGAATGTAGGAGAATAGTAAACAAGTTTTGATTCATAAAGTTTGTCTGTTAGCGGAGCAAATACCGGTGCCGGAAGTTCGACTCTTACTCCGACATCAACTGCGTTGTTAACCATACCTATCTTATTTTTTGCAAATTCGTGACTGAGCCAGTCTGCTCCTTCCCTTCCCGGGGCAATAATTGTGTAATCAGCTCTAATAGTTTCTCCGTTATCAAGAACAATTCCTTTAACCTGTTCGCATTCAACAATTAGGCTCTGGGCTGTTACATTGTTTAATATAGTAATTTTGTCATCGAGATAGTCCTGCATGTGTTTGAGCACGTCAAGGCTTCTCTCTGTTCCCAAATGTCTTACAGGAGAATGTACAAGTTTTAGTTCTGCTAAAGCAGCTTGTCTTTCAATTTCACGGAAATCTTCCATATTCGTGCCAAAGACTTCATTTGTCGCGCCATGTTCAAGATAGAGTTTGTCAGCATAGTCTATATACTCTTCAACTTTCTGCCTCGGCATATAATCGACAA
>CALUTN010000036.1 GCA_944323665.1 Candidatus Gastranaerophilales bacterium
CAGTAGGAATTCCTATCATCGAGTAAATTTTGAGACCTTTAAGCCCGTTTTCTCTTGAAATTTTTACGGCATTTAGGATTTGTTCTTCTTTAAGATTTTTGTTTATTAGTTTACGCAGTCGTTCACTTGCAGCTTCAATAGCTATTGTAGACGTCCGTTGACCTCCTTTTACAAGTGTTCTTATCATCTGTGGGGTTATGGCGTCTGTTCTCAAGGAAGAAATTCCAAGTTCAATATTATTTCCAGATTCAATTTTTTCCTCAATATATTCTATAATTTTGTTAAAATCAGGGTGTGCGCTTATTTGTGCTCCAAGAAGTGCAATTTTATTTGTGTATTTTAATCCCAGATTAATAGAGTTAATAATTTTTTCGTAAGGGTAGCTTCTAAATGGAAGGTTTAAGTATGAAGCGGTACAAAAAGCACAGCGATTCATACATCCTCTTGCTATTTCGATGACAAAGGTATCTTTAAAATAGCTTTTTTCGCTAATTATGGGGGTATAAATAACATCCTCAAGAGGAACCGTATTTTTTTTGACTGTTGTATTAATTCCGGGGACGAAAACACCAGCAAGTTTGGATAGTTTTTTAAGAGTTACTGCCTTTGAATATTTCTCTTTCAGAATATTTAGAACTTCTTCAAAGGAGGTTTCACCATCTCCCGTAATCACAAAATCAAAGACTTGTATCATAGGCTCAGGGTTGGTTGTAATAGCGGGTCCTCCTGCAAAAATCAATGGATATGTTTCATTCCTTTGTGAAGACAGAAAAGGTATTTTACATTTTTCTAAAATCTCAAAAACACCCATAAAATCAAAATCAAATGACATAGAAAATGCTACGGCATCAGGATAAAACGGAAAGACTTCAGAATCAGTACAGATTTTAACTGTAGAAATTCCGGTTGTACTATCCGCAATTTTATATAACCACATGTACCCGAGAGAAGAAAGTGCAAATTCTTCTTTGGATGGGTATGCCATACACAATTTAAAGTTACCGTTTTCTCTTGCCGGAATATAAAGGAGTTTTTCCATATTAATTCATAGTCTTTATATATAATTCTTCAATTAGTACACAAACAGTAGCTGCAATTGCAGGTGCAAAAATAACGCCGATTACTCCGAGGTATTGGGCTGTTACAAAAAGGAAGAAATAAATAATCAGCGGGTGAATATCTAAAAATTTGCTAAATATATATGGGCGGACAAGGTTATTTTCAGCCCACTGGGAAAATATAAATAAAACCACAATAAGAGTTAAAATAACCGGCCCGCTTTTTATTGCGCTCAAAAGACATATAGCAAGAGCAATAGCAGGTCCGACAACAGGGACTATATCGAGTATTGCTGATATTAAGCCCAGCAGGAGTGCATAATCTACCCGCATAATCATAAGACCGATTGCCATAATTATACCGACACTAGTCATTGTGGCAATCTGGGCAACAACATAGCCTCCTATTTTCTGAGAAATTGTGTCAATAATTTCCCCGGCTCTGTCTTTCATCTGGGCGGGAAAAAGGGCTAAATAGGCTTTTCTTACAAGAGCTTTATCTGCGACAAAGTAGTAAATAATAATTATGGCAGCCAGGAAGTATACAATGGCTGAGGCAAAGTTCATACTAAAATTTATTGAGCCGTTAACGAATTTTGTTGTAAAATCGGAAGTTGAAGAGATGACCTCTCCTATATCCATCTGGGCTATTTGAGATTGGTTTATAAATGGAGTATTTATAATGAATGTTTTTATGGAAGCTATATATTGAGGAAGCATTCCTACAAAAGATTTGATTTCATGCCCCGCCATAACTATTAAAGGAATGAAAAAAGCTCCTATAACAAGAACAGATAGCGTAACAACAAGTCCTGAAGCAGTGACTCTGTTCATTTTCTTTGAAAGCTTATCCACTATAGGGTTAAGTGAGCAGGCAATCACATAAGAGGCAAAAAATAATATTGCAATATCTTTAATTCTTGTTACAAAAATGATAAACAGTATTGCGATAATGAAAAATACAATATTTTTAGCGCTTATGTATTTTTGAAAAAAAGCATCAAACATTTAGTTCTCCTTAGTAAATCCCTTTGATAATTTTATCATAAAATTTAATATCCTGTTATATATTCATTTTATCTGTAATAAATGTTAAAATACATCTATGGAAATCTTATTAGAAACTAACAATCTTACAATTGAATATAAGAATATAAATAAAGCAGACAAAGACTCTATACGGGCAGTTGATAATGTGTCGCTTAAAATTATAAAAGGTGAAATTTATGCACTTGCAGGAGAGTCCGGGTGTGGTAAGTCAACACTGGCTAAAGCTGTTACAAAACTTGTACTTCCAAAGTCGGGGGATATTTTATTTGAAGGTAAAAGCATTTATAGTCATTCCCGAAACGAGAAGAAGGAATATCCTAAAAAAGTTCAGATGGTTTTTCAAAATCCTTATTCAAGCCTGAATCCCAAAATGAAAATTTATGATATTCTAAAAGAACCGCTTGATATAAATACAAAGCTTAAAAAGCCCGAAAAGGATGAACTCATTGAAGAAGTTCTTGCGGAAACCGGTTTGCAAACAGATTGTCTTTCCTTGTATCCGCATGAGTTTTCCGGCGGACAGAGACAGAGAATAGCTATAGCACGAGCTTTAATATTAAATCCGGAACTCCTTATAGCGGATGAACCGGTCAGTGCCCTTGATGCCAGTATTCAAGCACAAATAATTAACCTTTTAAAAAGTTTAAAGTATAAAAGAGATTTAACAATTTTATTTATCTCACATGATATGAACGTGATTAAATATCTTGCTGATAGGGTTGGCATAATGTATTACGGTTCCCTCATTGAAGAGAACTACACGGGTACAATATTTAGATTTCCCAAAGAAGAATATACAAAGAAACTTCTATCATCAGTTCCCGTACTTAAATGATTTTTCAGGAACCTGTATTTCTGATACAAGAGTTTTGTATTTTTTATCTTTGTACAGGTAAACCCGGATAGTATACCGGCTCAAGTCTGCTGGAGTATATATTTTCTCTTTGAATGTAACATTTACCGGTAAAGATTCATAACCATTTGAAATAAGAGGAGAATTCTTATTAGATATAGTCCTTGAAATCGTTTCAATTTCCTTATTGCCCTTTGTAAGGACAAAATCTCCCCTGAGATTGGGAATATCAAAAGATGATACGTTAACGAATTTAAAAACAGCTTTAACCGGATAAGCAAGCCAAGCTTTTTTTACGGTAAGTTCTTCAATTTTGATATTAATATCTTGTGGATAAATAACTTTACGTGCAGTAAATAAATCCACAGAATGAATTTTATATCGATAGTATTTTGCTCTTGTAGGGCGGTTATCTAATTCTGCAATCTGCGCAGCTTTCATAAGGGCATTACAATATATGTCACTGTCTATATATTGCGGAACTTTTTTAAAAAGTTCTTCAAAATATTTTATTGACTTCTCAGGATCAGAATCTGATAGGATTATTGCTAGCTTGTATTTAACATGCATATTATCAGGATTACGCTTTTCCGCTTTTTTTAGATAACTTACGGCATCACTGTTCATTCCGTCTTTTACCATAACGTCAGCGGCTTTAGTATAAGCTCCTGCGATTTTAGTCGTTATTGATTTTTTTAGAACATCATCTTTGCTTCCGGATTTATTGTAGTAAAAATATGCTCTTTCATAGCTTTCTGCACTCTTCAGAAAATCGCTTTCCGAATAATATCTGTCTCCCATTTTTGTATATGCACGTATTTTATAACGGAGAGAAGCCCTATCATTAGTATCTTTCATAAGATTTATTACATTCTGCGCATAATTAAATTTTCCCTGTGCAATTAGTACAGTTGCAAGTTTGTAATAGGGTTTATACATATCAGGCTTAGCACGCTTAACTGCATACTCATAAGCTATTTGTGCGTTAGAAAAATCATGAATAGTTTCATAAAGTTCTCCTACATGCATACATACAGAATATTTTTCTTTTTTTAAGTCGGTAGAAAAATCTTGCTGCAGAATAATCTCTCTCGCAATATTTTCATCAAATTCTTGCTGTACTTCTGTATTTGCGTAGAGATTTTTTATCATTTCTTTTCTGGCATGTATTGCCAGTGCTCCCGTAAATATCAAAGCTGCAATAAATGCTACACCTGCTGTTCTTAAATATTCCAGAACCAGTTGTGTCTTGTTTTTTTTTCGAGTATATTTTGTTATTCTTTCTTCTTCTTTAATCATTTAATTCCTGTATTGTTACAGAATCAGGAGAACAAATTTCTGTTAATTTTTTATAAATATCATTCATGACTTTTTTATGACTAAGTTCAAAAACCGAAGATATTTTTGCTTTATCCGGATTCTCTATTAATCTTTTTGCGGAAAAATCAACAATATTTTCTACGGAACCGGCGAGGTATTCTTGAACTTTATCAGCATCAATTCTGTTGCAATATATTGTAACTTTATACCTTTTAGATCTTTTTATTCCTGCAGGAAGTATTCTTCTTTCAAAAATTCTGATTAGTGTTAGTACTGCCACACTTAATACTGTGGCAAAAAGTGCTATATCAAACCTTCCAACTCCGCAGGCCATACCGATACTCGCGCTCATCCAGAGGGTGGCAGCTGTTGTTAAACCTATTACCATTGGTCCGTTTCTAAGGACAGTTCCTGCACCAATAAAACCGATACCTGTAACTATTTGAGCTGCAACACGGGCTGTGTCTCTTACACCTGTTGCATTATCAACAATTATATTGTCACCTGCTGCAAATGTAGGGAAACCATATATAGAAATTACAGTAAAAACGCAGGCTCCCAGGCAAACCAGAATATGGGTTCTTAAGCCGGCATATTTATTTGTGAGTTCTCTTTCCAGTCCCAGTAAGAATCCCAACACCAATGCGGCTAATAATCTTATAACAATATCGGAATTAACTAAAAAGTCCATCTATTCTCTCCCTTTATCTCTATATAATACAATATCTGCCGTCTTTTGACAATTATTTATCAAAACGTAATTTGTCTTTTTCTGTAATTTCTCTTATTACTTTACAAGGGTTGCCCGCTGCAATAACATTTGCCGGAATGTCTTTAGTTACGACACTGCCAGCCCCGATTACCGAATTATCTCCAATAGTTACTCCCGAGAGAACAACAACGTTACCGCCAAACCAGACATTATTTCCGATATTTATCGGAAATGCGTATTCATAACCTTTAATCCTGCTTTCTGTATCCAGAGGGTGTTCAGGGGTATAAAATCCGCAGTTAGGACCTATAAATACGTTATTTCCGAATTTAACTTTTGCAGGGTCAAGGATAATTAATCCGTGGTTTGCATAAAAGTTTTCGCCGATTTCAATATTGCAGCCGTAATCACATTGAAAGGGCTGTTCTATTAAAAAGTTCTCTCCTGTTTTTGATAATATTTTTTGAAGAAGATCTTTTCTTTTTTCAGTCTCAGAAGGCGGCAGATTATTGTATTCGTAACAAAGTGTTTTTGCATATTCTCTATCTTTTAACAAAGTCTTATCAGCAGGATTATATCTTTCACCATTAATCATCTTTTCTCTTTCTTCCATACACGCCTCCTAAATTTTATCTTATCACAAAATTTATCCCCAAACTTGGACAAAATCGGCTAATTGTGTATAATATGACTATGACAATTGATTTAAAAACAATTAAAGATGAACTTGAACAGAGAGAATTTGACCTCTTAAGTCCTTATGCAACAAAATGTCTGGAGTCAAGAGGAAGAAAACGCCCAAGAGAGGATGAGTATCCTATAAGGACAGAGTTTCAAAGGGACAGGGATAAAATTATTCATTCAAAGTCTTTCAGACGCTTGAAACACAAAACTCAAGTCTTTCTCTCTCCATATAATGACCATTTTAGAACAAGATTGACTCATACTCTTGAAGTTGCGCAAATTGCCAGAACAATGGCGAGAGCTTTAAAATTAAATGAGGATTTAGTAGAGGCGATTTCTCTGGGACATGATTTAGGGCATACTGCTTTCGGGCATTGCGGAGAGGCTACTCTTAACGAACTTCTGCCTGACGGATTTTATCATAATTTACAGAGTGTAAGAGTAGCGGAAGTTCTTGAGGATATGAATTTATGTCAGGAAACTGTTGACGGAATTTTAACCCATTCATGGGGATACAAACCTAAAACTCCCGAGGCTCAAATCGTGCAATACGCTGATAAAATCGCTTATATCAATCACGATATTGAAGATTCCGTGCGTGCTGGTGTTATTGCGGAATCTGATTTACCAAAGGATTGCACGGAATATTTTTCATCTAATCAGTCTGACAGATTGGGGAAAATGATAGCTGATGTAATAACTACTTCTATCGGAAAACCTAAAGTCAGTATGTCGGAAGAAGGCTGGTTTTATGTAACAAAGCTTAGAGAATGGATGTTTGAAAATGTTTATCTGGATCCGACAACTAAAGCTGAAGAGTCAAAAGCCAGAAATATCATAAAATCATTATATGAATATTATTCTGAAAAACTGCAGGCATACTGTGACAAAGAAGAAATTCCGCAGCTTGTTGCCGATTATATTTCAGGTATGTCCGACCAATATGCAATAAGAAGATATAAAGATTTGTTTATACCAAAACCTCTGGCAGAAAGCACTAATGATGAGGCTCTTTTGAGAAAGATTCAAAATGAAATACATTAAATTCGGTACTTATACCGGAAAAAAAAATATGCAGATTGATAGTGATATTCTGGATGAAGCTGTAGAAAGCAGCGCTTCGGAACCGGCATTTCGTCTGTATGCCTGGTCACCTAAGTGTATTTCTCTTGGCAGAAACCAGAAGGATGATTTTTTAGCCGGGGTAAATATTGATGTGGTGCGCAGACTAACCGGCGGAAGGGCGCTTTTGCATGATGATGAAATAACCTATAGCTGTGTATTCCCAGTATCGGTAATTCCGGACGGAGAAAGCGTAACTCTTTCTTATAAGTATATTTCAGGAATTTTAATAGACTTCTTTAAAACACTGGGTGTAGAGCTTGATTTTGGTGAAAACAAACACCATAATACAACTTTTGATTACTGTATGCTTCTTTCAACCGGTGCTGATGTTTGTTATCAAGGTAAAAAGATTATTGGTTCGGCACAATGCCGTAAACACGGGTATATTCTGCAGCACGGTTCAATATTGTTCGGGTATGATAAAGACCTTTTAGAAAACCTTTTCCATGAAAAAGTTCAGGGAATAACAACCGTAAATGAGATTTTGCCTGATATGACAAAAGAAGAGTTTGTAAAAAGGTTTGAAAAATTTATCCTAGACTTATAATGGCGGCGTTTTCTATATGATATGTATGCGGAAACATATCAAACGGCTGAATGGATTCTACTTTACAGCCCTTTGATATAAGATACTTTAAATCTCTTGCAAGAGTTGCGGGGTTGCAGGATACATAAATAATTTTTTTAGTTGTTAGTTTGAGGATATAATCTAAAGTCTTTTCGCTGCACCCTTTCCTTGGAGGGTCAAGGACTGTAATATCAAATAATGAAGGGTTTTTACTGTCTGCAAAATTTTCCATAGATTGGTTAACGAGTTCAATATTTTTAATGTTGTTTTCTTTTATAATATTATCCGCTAAATCAATTGATTCTTTTACTTCTTCAACACTTGTAACCTGAGATGCTGTATCTGAAAGACAAATCCCAAACGCTGCAATACCTGCATAAGCGTCAAGAATAGAAGGATTTGAAAAGTTTTTTGAAATATAATTTTTAACATAATTAAAAATATTTTCTGCGCTTGCCGGATTTACTTGAAAAAAGGTATTGCATCCTATTTTAAATATTTTATCGCAGAGTTTTTCTTCTATAAACTCTTCCCCTTGAATAATTCGGGTGTCTTTTCCAAGTATAAGGTTTGTTTTTGCAGGGTTAAGGTTAACTCCGACTCCTGAAACTTCTTCAAAATTATCAAAGATTCTTTTAGCGAGTTCTCTGGATTCTTTTGTCACGGTTTTAGAATTCACTACAAGAATAACAAGGTTTTGCCCGTTATATTTAGAAGAGCGGATTAGAACATGTCTTAAATCTCCTGAATGTTTCTTTTCGTAATATCCGCAGACTCTGCATTTAGGAGCTTCTTCCCTTATAAAATCTATTATTTTGTCGCAGATATCCGGTTGAATCGGGCAGTATTTAATATTTACAAGCTCATGGGAAGAGTGTTTGAAATATCCTGCAATAATTCTTTTAGAATCCTTAGTTTCGCTTACCGGATACTGAATCTTATGTCTGTAAGCTTTGATGTCTGGACTCGGTATAACATCTTTTATATTAATTTCAGCGCCGCAAATATTCCAGATAGTGTCTTCTACAATCTGTTTTTTTAGTTCTAATTGGTAGTTATAATCAATAAACTGCAGCTGACAGGAGCCGCAAACCTTGTGCATCGGACAAAAAGGTTGCACACGGTGAGGAGATGGAGTAATAATTTCTTCAATTCTTGCATTTGCAAAATTCTTGTTTTTCTTAGTAATTTTTATTTTGACTCTGTCACCCGGGCAAGCTCCTTCTACAAAAATTACATATCCGTCAAGTTTTGCAATCCCGAATCCGAGATTGGACAGTTTTTCAATATCTGTAACAAGTTCCTGCGGAATATCTTTAATATTTGTAGTCATAGCTTACTTAACAGGTTTTATTACCTGAATGTTTCTTGTTTCTGAAAGTTCTTGCCTTGCATCACGGATAATTTGTTTGTATTCTTCCGAAAGGCTCAATCCGTTGCATAATCTGTCTATAAATCCGTTGTTTAACTTAACGGCTTTTTCAAGGGCACCTACGCTTTCAAGAACATCCTTGACTTCTGCAAAATCGTATCCGAAAGACTGTTTTGATTGATAAACCATAATTTCTCCGGTTTCAGCTTCAAGAGGTTCTCCACCGAGTTCAAAATGGAGCTTAAAGATTGATTTCAAATCCTGCAGTTCTGCCTGCATTGTCTGGATACTCTGCTGAATTCTTAAATATCTGTCAAAGAGATAATCAACATTATCAAGCTGTTTTCTTTGCCAGTCCAGACGCTGAAGATAGAGCTTTTTTAGTTTAGGATACGCAAGAGCCAGCCCCATAGCATCAGCCATTGCCCTGTGATGATTGGTTAAATCTACATTAAATCTGTTGGTTAAAGCCTCAAGCCCGTGAGATTCTAAATCCGGTGCTATTTCTTTAAACATAATCTGGGTATCAATTCTTGGGTTAGTTAATTCTTCTCCGTAAACCCGTTTTTTAGCTTCATTTAAAAATGAATAGTCAAAAATTGCATTATGAGCTACGATAGGATAGTCTCCTATAAATTCAAGAATTTTAGGGAGGGCTTCTTCTTCTGTAGGGGCATCTTCCACCATCTCCTGAGTTATGCCGTGAACAGCCATACTTGATTTTCTGATATGATGATGAGGGTTAATTAATGTTTGGAATTCTTCTTTAATCTTTCCGTTTTCCAACCTTACTCCGGCAAATTCAATAATTCGTTCCCTTGTGTAGTCCAAACCCGTTGTTTCTGTATCAAGTACGATTTCAATTTCTTTTTTTCTTGGCATAAACTATCCCTTATCCTCTGTTTTGGGGTAAACTTTCTTCCTACAATGATTTTATATTAGCATAAAAATATTTCCTTGTGTACTATATATTATCTGTCTCTTTTACGACAATTGCATATTTCCACGGTAGTTTTGATTTAAAATAGTTTTTAATCGGACCTATAGATATTTTTGTGCAGAATTTTATTAGGTAATAACTCACAAGCTGCTTTAAATTAAGATATTCAATCTTATAATTATACTTGTTCTCTATATGTGGTGCTTGATTAAGGTAATTTTCATAAACATCTTTGTCCTTAAATGCAATTGTTAATAAATTCGGCGTTAGAATTAAATTATCCAGCCCGAACTGTTCTCTATAAATTTCTGCATATTGTGCTTTAAGTCTGCGTAATTTCAAACTTTCTTTTACTTCCGGTCTTGTGGTAATATAATTAAATCCTGCATTTTTACATAAAAAATCGAGTGTAATAGGCGTATATGAAGTAACATGGGTAAAATCTTCATATCGGAAAAAGTTTGCAGTTGGAGATAATGCATTAGGAACTCTTATGACTGCAAAACCATTATTATTGAGGTGTGTATTAATTAGTTTAAAGAAATACGGTTGTTTTTCTTTAGGCAAATGTTCTACTAAATCAAAGCAGTATATAACATCAAAAGTTTCATCAGTCTTTTCTAAAAATCTGATTATATCTTCTTTCTCAACGTTTAAATTTTCTTTTTGGGAAATTTGTATAAAATCACTGTTTATATCTACACCTTTTTGGTTGTAATAGCCGAGTTCTTTTAATTTTAATAGGAATCTGCCCATTCCGCAGCCTGCTTCAAGAATTTTTGCATTTTTATCCTCGGGCAGAAGTTTATGTGTATTTATCAAAAGATTCCACTGCTCAATATCATAAGATTTTGAGGATGAAGTTTCTTTATGCCAGTTTGAATACTGCAGCATATAATCAAGGTTTTCCTGCATATTATGACCCCTTTCTTTTTAGAAAACGCTTACTTGTATATTTATAAATACAATACCTTAGAGCTATTTTAATGTTGTTGACGTATTCTTTTCGTAATTGTCGGTATTTATGTTTAAAATGATTAAGTCTGGTTATACTTTTAAATTTGTTATTTCTTGTATCTTCAGCGTGATAAATATTTTTTAAGTATCTATAGTCTTTTGTGGACATTGTATTTAGAAATTCAGTTAAAAACTCAAAAATTGAATCAGAAGATAAATAAACCGGACTATTTTTAAAGAAGTTTTGATAGTCTTTTGTAAAGTCTAATATACCTTTTGCGATGTCATTATATACCCGGCTTCTTATATCATCATACTTAGTTGAATCTTTATAAACAGGTTTGCAGTCAATAATATTTTCAAGTGGCGGTTCCGGAGATGTGATTAAAAATTCGGTTAAATTAATAACAGGTGTATCTTCTTCGCCTAGAACTTTCTCATAATACGATATGGCAGGATGTTCTGTTGCGTAGGAGAAAAAGCAGTTATAAAACCCGAGTAATAATTTTTCTCCAAAGATATGTTTTAAGAAATATAATGATGAAAAAGCTCCTGTTGTCATATCAACAGATGCTATTTTGGTACCTGTTAAATTAAGGCTGTTTATATATTTAAGGTATTCTTTTTGATTATTTATGGAATATTCTTTCAGTTTGTTTTTATTTTGTTCAAAAATCTCTTTTGCTATTTCAAAACTTTCAGGAAATGTTTTGAATTCTGGAACTATATGTTGAGTCAAGGCAAAAATATCTTTTAGATATCCTCGTGAGTTTCTGTAATCTAAAAAGCATTTTAAGTTTAATATTCTGGGAGCATAGATATATCTGTTTTCAAGCGGATTTTGGGCAAGAATATTATAAACTTTTTGCAGAATATATCCATCTCTTGAGACAAATAACAGAGTATCAAGATTCATTTTTGAACTTTCTGATATAATTTTTTCAATATATCCGACAGCAAGAGGCCCCCCAAGATGATATCCCAGCTCTTCCCAATAATTATTACTTTTATACATCTGATGGTAATTAAAGATTGAAGATAATATTCCCGTTTCAAATTGGTTGTTAATCTTTTTTAATCGCTTTTTCCAGATAGTGTTTGCTGATATTTGCGGTATTAAAATAGCATTCATTCCGCATTCTTTTGCTCTGTAAAAATCTGCAGTCAGATTATCTCCTATATGAATTACTCTCTCCGGCGGAATTTTTAAATCCTTGAGCGCAAGTTGGTATAAAACACGAGAGTTTTTGTTATAACCGTATTTTGAAGAGACATATATTTGAGAAATTTCATTGAATCCATTTAAGGAAAGAATCTCCTTTAGAAAACTTTCCGGCAAGTACATATCAGAAATTGCTATAATCTGTTTTCCTTTTTTAACCGCATTTTTATATATGTTTAATATGAACGGGTTTGCTTTTAATATGTTTTTTTCCAGCTCAAGTTCTTTTTCTTTTAAAACCTTATAATCAGGCAGAATACTATCATAAATGTCATTGAAGCAAATATCTTTGTCCCGGCTGCCGCATTTTGTTCTGGCTCTTACTTCCGCGAAAATACGTTCATTGCAAAAACCCGGAGCATTATATAGAATCTCAAGATGTTTAAATAAATCTACCGGTTTTTTATAAGGTCTTATAAGCAAAGTATCAAAGATATCAAAGCTGACTACATCGATACCATCCAGATATTTATTAAATTCTTTTTCTGATTTTTTGTAATTAATCAAATAAATTTCTCCACAAGTATTATAGTATAAATATAATACTTGTGTTATCATTAGTATCGAATAATAAGAAGGAGTTTAAATTATGGTTCAGGAAATAACAACGGATTCTTTTGACCAAGAGGTCATAAATAACGACGGTATAACAGTTGTGGATTTTTTTGCTAATTGGTGCGGACCTTGCAGAAAACTTTCCCCGATTTTAGACGAAATTGAGACGGAGCTTTCTTCTAGAGTAAAGTTTGTAAAGATTAATACCGATGATAATATTGAAGCGGCTAAAAAGTACCAGGTCAGCGGTTTGCCGACACTAATGGTATTCAAAAACGGTGAATCTGTTGAGCGAATGGTCGGGCTAATGCCAAAATCATCCATTATAACAAATATTGAAAAACATCTGTAAGTATATAATGTTATATTGCATAAAAGGTACAAAATTGAATTATCAATTTTGTACCTTTTGTATTACTTGACATATAAAAACGGCACTTTTATAATGTAACACGGATTTTATTTTACACTTGGGAAAATAGCATGAAAGAAGAAATAACTCGAAAACAGTGGATTACACTTTTCGGTATGACTATAGAATATAGGTTTGAGGTTTTTACCCCGGCGCAGTGTGGCGGATAGTGACTGAGTGATTAGGTGAATAAGTTAATAAGTGATTAAGTTAATAAGGATTTTTTCGCCCTCCCCAATTTGGCATAACTGTCCAGGATAAATACTCTTCCTCCCTTATGAGGGAGGAT
>CALUTN010000037.1 GCA_944323665.1 Candidatus Gastranaerophilales bacterium
TTTGTATGCAAGGCATAAGACATATTTAAACCGGATGACCGCATACTGTATAAACCCGGAAAAATATTTATACCGGAAAATATGAGTAATATAATTGTAATATTTTTCAATAATCTCATCAGGTTTTTCGGACTGATTAGTTTAATAAGAAGAATTAAGGCTAAAATACTGGATATGAGCATAAAAGTATCAATATAAATACAGCCGCATAAAACCATACCCTTGTATTGAAAACCAAGAGCGTGTATAAGAATAATAATTAATAAAGACAAATACAGAGCCTTTATATCACTTTTTATTATGAGTTTTAAAATCCAATACACAATTAAATACAGTAGTATACAAAATAACAAAACTGCAAAAAATATTAAAAAACCTATTTCCGTAACGTTGTTTGCATAAATATATATAATTTTGTAATTAGCAAGTAATGATAAAATACCAATATCTAAACCCGAAATTTTTATTTTGGGTAAAACATTTACTTTATATAGTTTATAAAAAGGTATAGTTATTGCTATAAAACTCGCAATTTCTACAAATTTTAAAAAATATTTAAAAACTGACTGTGACCCGTTAACTTTACCATAAATTAGCAAAGAGCCTGATATCATTATAAAGTTAAGCAAAACAAAAAAATAAAGTAAATTCTTCTTTTTATCTGTCATTTTCTCTTCATTAAATACAAATTGCGATTTGAACCAGGTATAGACTGTTTATTTATAATATCATACCAGAAAGAAAAACTCGTCTCAAAACCCTCTACAGAATAATCCTCGTATACGTCTTTTCTGTTTAAGAGCATTCTTTCTACCTGAGAATCACTTTTATCTACATATTCTACAATCAAATATTCACCAAAATTTTTAAAATATTCAGCTTGCTTTTTAAAAGGGATATTTCCGGTAATCCTCAAATGATGAACAAGAGCTAAAGCTGATATCAAAGAAACTTCACCGGTTCTGGTTATTAAATCTGTTCGTTCCGAGTTATTAAAACCAACCGCCGGAGATGGATTTAATATATCGAAAACCAGCGGAACTATATTGACCTCCTGAGATTGTTTTGCCATATTATAATTGTACTCAACAGCATGTTCATCAATATCAAGAGAATAAACCCTGCTTTCTGTAAATAACCTTGAAAAAACTCCTGTATTTGCTCCAAAATCAATTACCGATTCGGGTTTTATTTCATCATACCATTCTTTAATAATAGTCTTTTTTTCATTAAAACCTTTTTCTGTATAATTTGTAAAAGAATAATAATTACCCCACTCTGTTTCTTGCTTAGGCAAATTTATATTTACAACAGTATTATACAAATTATCAATAAAAATTTTTAATTGCTCCTTTGAAATACTGCCTGTAACTTTTTTCTTGTTTCCTGCATATTTATTTTTCACTTTGGAATGCATATGTATATGCATAAGTATACCGAGATTAAATCTGCTCTTAAACGGCAGCAGCTTAGACGCTAAATCAAGCGGAATACCTTCTATATTAGACAATATTAAATTCTTAAGTCTTAAATCGGTCATTGACATTAGAGTTAAGACGGTTAAGAAATTTTCACAAAACTGTCTGTATGCACACCACGGCTCACCCTCTTTATAACTTTCAAAAGAAGCTGTATCAATAAGAACCGGTTTATTATCTGCAAATTGAATATTAAAATAATTAGCATCCTTCAGTGTCATGTCATATTCTAGTGCAATTTTTTGTATCTCTAGAGTTTTAAGAGCCGCATCTTTTATTTGGGAAAAACACCACTCCCAGGGATAACTGATAAAGACTTTTTTAGGCTCAATAATTATATAGTCATCCGTTCTTTCTATCTCGCTATGGGAGATTAAAAGACTTAACTCCTGCAAACGAGTGTAAAGACCTGAATTCATAAGTTTTTCATAATCTGATAAATAAGATTTATTAATTCTGCGGTAAATTTTACCATCCTTAATAAAAACTTGCGAATCCGGATCTTTAAAGGATGAAAATTCCGGAATACTATTTTTCGGAACCATTCTTATTCTGCCCCTTAAATACTATGTTTTTAAGTTTCTGAAACCAGGCTCTGAAAGTTATTCCCAAACCAATTACAGAAGCTGCTATTATTTGAAGAACCATACTTCCTGTTCCGGGGTCAATATAAGCATAAGCTTTTTGCGGAACAAAAATATTCATTAACATTAGGATAAACAAAATCTTAAATAATTGACTTTTCATATTAAACAGCTCCCTTAATAACTTTATTCTATCCCAATAAAAATAAAATTGTCAATTAATTTTCGGTAATATTTAATTGATGGTAAACCACTGTTTTAATATAATTAAAATATGGAAAAGAGAAATAATTTATTCGGACTCCTATTTGTTCTGCCGGCAGTTATCGGAACATTTATTTTTATAGTAATTCCAATTTTATGTTCATTCCTGTTAAGCTTCACTAATTGGGATCTTTTAGGGGATATTACATTTGCAGGATTAAGCAATTATAGCGCTGTATTCACCGAACCGGTCTTTATACAGATACTCGTTAATACTATTATTTATGCCTTATCTGTTACCGTTTTTGCTGTAATAATACCGCTTGGAATTGCAGCAATTATAAATGAAAAAATCTGTGGAGCAGAATGGTTTAAAATAATTTATTTCATACCTTTTATTACTCCCGCTGTTGTTATAGCCATTGTATGGAGCTGGATTTTTGACCCTAACATAGGGGCCGTGAATTCCATTTTAAAAACACACTGCACCTGGCTTTTTGATACACATCTTGCCATGCCGGTTCTTATCTTTGTTTCAGTCTGGAAACTTATCGGATATAATGTAGTTCTATTCTTAACGGGATTTTCAACCATAAATTCAAATCTCTATGAAGCCGCAAAAATTGATGGCGCAAACGAAATAAGTATATTTAAAAACATTACATTACCGCTTTTAAAACCTACTATATATTTTGTAACCCTCGTAACTGCAATATCTTCATTCCAGGTATTTGACCTGATTTACGTTATGACATCCGGCGGACCCAAAGGAGCAACTGATGTTATTGTATACTCAATTTACAAGTATGCTTTCGAATACTTTGATATCGGCAAATCCTGCGCACTTGCATACATTCTTTTTGCTATAATTTTTATACTTGCTCTATTACAAAGAAAGTTTAGCAAATAACTCTTCAAACTTCGGAAAAGAAATATTTGTCCATTCAAAACCGTTTATTAAAATTTCCTCTCTGCAAACAAGCCCCGCCACATAAAAACTCATCGCCAGCCTGTGATCGTGGTATGTTTCCAGCTCTTCTCCGCCTGTAAGAAGAGTTTTCCCTCGAACAATAAACCCGTCCGGAGTTTCATCAATATCAACCCCGGTTTTTCTCAATTCTTTCACAAGACAGGTAATTCTGTCAGACTCTTTGTTTCTCAAATCTGACGCATCAGAAACATAAGTTTCACCCTCTGCTTGTGATGCCAAAACCGCAATCACCGGCAATTCATCAATCAGCCTCGGAATATCTTCTCCGCCAATTGAACACCCTTTCAAATTTTCAGTATACCTTACCCTTAAATCGGCACAGTCTTCTCCGGAAACTACTCTGTAGTTAAGGATTTCAACCTCGCCGCCCATTCTTTTTACAACATCAAGGATTCCGGTTCTCGCAGGATTTATTCCGACATTTTTAATGACAAAATCCGAACCTTTAACAATTAGCCCCGCAGCAATAAAGAATGCCGCAGAAGAAATGTCTCCTGCAACTTCAATTAGTTTTGGGGTCAGTTCTGATTTTCTTACGGAAACCCTCTTCCCTTCAACATTAATATCGGCACCCATGTATTTAAGCATTCTTTCGGTGTGATCCCTTGAAAGTAGCGGTTCTTCAAATGTAGTGACCCCTGATGCATTCAGCCCCGCAAGAAGTATACAGGATTTAACCTGAGCACTTGCTAATGGTGAAATATAATCTATTCCTGCCAGAGATTTACCTCTGATAGTCAGCGGTGCATGTCCGTCAACCGAATCTATCAATGCACCCATAAGAGTCAGCGGTTTAATTATTCTGCCCATCGGACGTTTTGAAAGGCTTTTATCACCGGTTAAAACTGAATCAAACTTCTGTCCCGCAAGAATTCCTGCCGTCAATCTCATTGTTGTACCGGAATTACCGCAGTGGTAAGGGATAAATGACGGGGTAAAATTTCCTCCGTTGATTTCAAGAGTGTTCTTACTTTGGAACTTTATGTCTGCTCCCAGCATTTTAAACACTTCAAGTGTAGATTTGCAGTCTGCACCGGTCGAAAAGTTTTTTACAGTGCTTTTTCCCCTGGCTAAAGATGCCAGCATAACAGCACGATGCGAAATTGATTTATCAGAAGGAATAACAATAGACCCATTTAAAGGCTTTGATAGTTTAGAAACTTTTTTCAGAGTCATTATTTCTCCTATAAAGATTCTTTTTTAATTATCTCGAAAATGGCTTTGCAGGTCGCAAAAACTTTTTCAGCATCTTTTAAGAACAACATATTTGGGCCATCACACAATGCACAATCCGGATTAGGATGGATTTCAAAAAACAAACAATCCGCACCCGCTGCCATCGCTGCTTTTGCCAGTACAGGAACGAATCTTCTGTCCCCGCCGGTTGAATCTCCGTTTGAACCCGGCATTTGCACACTATGAGTTGCATCAAAAACTACAGGATAGCCAAACTCTTTCATTATAGGAATAGCCCTGAAGTCAGATACAAGGTTGTTATAGCCAAAAGTTACCCCTCTGTCTGTAAGCATAATTTTATTATTTCCGCTCTCTTCAACTTTTTTTACAAGAGATTTCATCTGCTGAGGAGCCAAAAATTGACCTTTTTTAATATTAACTATCTTCCCAGTCTTTGCTGCAGCCACCAGCAAATCTGTCTGGCGGCAGAGAAATGCCGGAATCTGGAGAATATCTGCGACTTCCGCTGCGATTGCAGCGTGCTCAGGAAGATGAATATCCGTAACTATCGGGAGGTCAAACTCTTTTTTAATCTGAGCCAAATACTCAAGCCCTTTTTCCATTCCCAAACCTCTGTAAGAAGTAATAGAAGAACGGTTTGCCTTATCATAAGAGCATTTGAAAACATAGTTAATTCCAAGCTTTTCACAAACTTTTTTTAGTCCTTCCGCTGTTTGACGCATTATATCAAGGCTCTCTACAGCGCATGGTCCGGCAAGGATTGTAAGTTTGTCTCCGCCTATTTCAAAATCTCTTAATTTGATTGTCATAATAACTCCTATTATTTACCCCTTTCATTCCCCCTTCTCCTTTAGGAGAAATCCCGAAAGAGCGAGGCTGGAATGAGTTATCCTCTTAAGCAATATCCCATCTGCCGCAGGTTCCGCCCCAACGGGCAATAATATTACCTTTAATATCACCGATTTTCTCAACATGTCCGACAGGTTCTGCACCTTCTAAGATAGTAATAACTTCGCAGTTATTAGAGCAGCCGGTACACTGGCAAGTTACAGACTGGAAATTCATATTACCGACCTCCCAACCTTTAAACTTAGTCGGGGTTTCGGTATATTGATGGTTTTCCATAGCAAGAAGGGCTGCACCTATTGCACCCATTGTCTGGTGATTTTGAGGAACAACGATTTTTGTATTTAAAGCTTCTTCAAAAGCCTTAACCATGCCTGAATTTGTAGCAACACCGCCCTGGAACGATATTGTAGGGAGAAGTTCTTTACCTAAAGCCAGATTGCTTAAATAGTTTCTTACAAGCGCCTGACAAAGTCCATAAAGAAGGTCTTCTACAGGATATCCGAGCTGCTGCTTATGAATAAGGTCAGATTCTGCAAACACGCCGCATCTTCCTGCTATACGTGCAGGGTTTTCTGATTTTAGAGCAGTTTCTCCAAATTTTTCAATCGGAACATTTAATCTCTGCGCCTGATGGTCCAAAAAACTTCCGGTACCTGCTGCACAAACGGTATTCATAGCAAAGTCCGTTACAATACCGTCACGTAAAATAATAATTTTACTATCCTGTCCGCCGATTTCAAGAATTGTCTGAACTCCCGGAATATTCGTACTGGCAGCTACTGCGTGAGCGGTAATCTCATTTTTAATAACATCAGCTCCTACTAATGCCCCGGCAAGATTTCTGCCGGAACCTGTTGTTCCTACACCCTGAACATTGTATTCGCACAAAGCCTGCTTAATTATCTGCTGCAAGCCGTGCTGAACAGCATCAACAGGTTTTCCTGCAGTTTTAAGCATATATGAATCTATATATTTCCCTTTTTCATCTACAAGAGCCAATTTTGTGGTAACAGAACCAACGTCAATACCTAAATATACATCTAAACTCATCTTTTTTTCCTTCCCTATAGACGAATCTATTATAACACAAAAGAGTTTTTATGATTCTTTTAGATGTTTAAAGTGTTTATAAATATAAAGTATTCCCAAAATTCCAAAAACAAGGACTATTAAAATATCAAACTTATGCCAGAAGTGCTTAAACATCTCCATGTTTTCCCCGAATTTAACCCCGACATATACCAGAAGATAGCTCCAAACAAGCGAACCGAGAAAGGTCAAAGTAAAAAAGATTCTTTTCCTGGCCCTTAAGATTCCGGCAGGGAGCGAGATAAATGTTCTTACTACAGGCAGCATTCTGCATAGAAAAAACGCCCAATCACCATATTTATCAACCCACTTGTCAGCATCATCAAGGTCTTTTCTTGAAATAAGAAAATATTTTCCGTATTTTTCAATAAATTTGCGCCCGCCGAAAAAACCAAGATAATAAGAAGGTATTGAACCTAAAACACAACCAAAAGCTCCTGCCCAGGCTGCAAGATGAAAATTCATTTCACCCTTACTTACGATATAACCCGCAAAAGGCAGAATAGCTTCACTCGGGAGCGGTATATTGCAGGACTCTATTGCCATTAACAAAGCAATGCCCCACGGTCCCATATAAGTAATTACATGCTCTATAAAATTAATAAGATATACCAAAACTTGATTTATAAAATCCATAAAACTCCCTCAATTCTTCCGCCTATATATAATAGCAGAAACAAGGGTGAAAAGAAACTATTAATCGGAGAATGTCTTGAATGTTGCTTCAACGTTATCGCTGATAACTTTCTTAACAGCTTCCATTTCTGTAGAAAGAGCATTTTGTTCTGTGTCAAGTTGTTTTAATCTTAATTCAAGAGTTCTGTCCTCTTGCTGGATAATTGATGTTTTTGCATTAATATCGGCAATTGTTTTTTCGTATTGCTGAACTTTATAATTATATTCATTCATAGCATCCTGATAAGCAGCTTCATCAGTAACAGTTTCAGTATTCAACGAATATACGACACTATCGTCATCAAATTTTACGGAAGTAAATCTTCCGTTACCGTCAGTTTCAAGTAATGCATGATTCGTTTCTTCTATTTTTGTTTTAATATATGATGCATTATAATATGGTAACTGCTGCTGGTTCTCAATAGGCTTGCCATATTCATCATAGGTTTGCATACTGTTATACAAGTCTGATTCTGCGGCATAATAAGTTGTACCGAACATATCAAAAGCATAAATCCCGCTCCCGGTATATACAAGATTGCCATCTGCATCAAGACTCAAATATTGGTTCATTGAAGAATCAGGTAAATCTTTAATAATTTGTGCAAGTTCAGCCGCTTGATCTTCTGTTAAATTTTCAAGTTCCGTAAGCGGCGAATTTCCTACAAAAGAAGGTTTATAAACAGTGGAATAATCTTTGGGGTTTGTCATTGACTCTTCATTTTCAAGGAAAAAATGCCACGTACCGTTTGAATCCTGATAGCCATAAACTGCATCTGTTGTCAGAATCCCGTCTGACGTTGCCATATCCATTGCAACTTCAAAATCTCTTAATGAATTTTCCAGTTTTTCATCCATTGCAAGAGAGCCGATGGCCGAATATGTCCTTGTTTGTCCATCTGCAGTTGTAATTGTATAGGTATCATTATTTGCATCGTAAGACACAACCGGATTTTGATTCAAAAACTCATCTATACTAAGCTCGCCTTTTGTCTGAACTTGCGGATTATTGAGCAGTTTCTGCGAACCGGTATAAACATCAGTGTAATAATAATGATTGACAATATAATTATAATTCGGGTCGGAGGATGAAAGCTGCTGCCAACTGTCAATTACGGAATCATTTGTACCATCGGAGTATGAATACTGAACTTCTGTATAATCTGTAGTTTTGGGAGCAACAGGAACATCTAAATCGAGAAGCCTGTTGAATAAATCTGCACTCTGATTAGCTAACGCAGTTCTTGCCTGGTTAATCTGCTGACCCTCATATTCACAATTTGTTTTTCTTGCCGTCAGTGCTAAGTATCTAGCTTGTGATGCTGCCATACCCATAGTCGGAATCTCCTATATCGAGTTTAATTTTGTTTTAATATTTTTTTAAATAAAGTCAACATAACAAACGGCAGAGTAATATAAGTACTTTAGAAAATATCAAAAATATACTCCGTTAATACTAGAAAGACATTGACCTTGTTTGAAATTTTGGGTATCATTATTTGTATGAAAAAACAAGTTTTAGCTTATCTGCATACACATTGGGACAGGGAGTGGTACAGAGAATTTGAAATATTCAGAATGCGGCTTTTGCGCGTCTTTGATAACGTGCTGGAGATGCTTGAAGCTAATATAATTCCGTCATTTTATTTTGACGGACAAGTTGCAGCACTGCAAGATTATCTTGAAATCCGTCCGGAGAAGGAAGAGTTGGTAAGAAAACTGGTTCAGACAAAGAAACTTTTTATTGGCCCCTTCTATTGCCTTGTTGACGAATTTCTTACAGACAAAACCTGCTTCTCCAAAAACCTTGAAATCGGACTTAAAATTGCACGGGAATACGGATGTGAAGATTTTATAGGATATCTTCCGGATACTTTCGGACATAGTAAAAATGTTCCTGACATCCTAAGAGATTTCGGAATTGATAAATGCATGGTCTGGCGCGGCTGCGGAGACTTTCCCGCTAATTTTAAGTGGTGCGGTATGGATACGGTTAATCTCGTAAGGGGATATTTTCAGGATGTTTTTTCTTTAAACTGCGAAATAGAAAAAAAAGCCGAAATATTAAAAAAGAATCTGGATTTGATTTCTGAAAAATCAGGAGAATATGTTTTATTCCCGGTAGGAGCTGATCACCTCGGAGTGGAAAGAGATATCAACGACCAAATTATTGCTGTTAACGAAATCTTGAAAGATGATTATAATATTAGATTAACCTCACCTTTTGAATACTTTGAGAAATCAGAACCGGAGTTTAATAAATTCAGATACGATGACGAATTAAGAGATAATTCCAAAACCTTTATCCTTCCGGGAACTCACTCCTCAAGACTTGATTTAAAAAGACTTAACGTGGAATGCACCTATAAACTTGATTTAGCTTCAAGGTTCATTAAATTCCAACATACGGAAGAAAAATACGGAAGTATTCTTGAATATGCTTACAAATTACTACTGCAAAACCAGGCTCATGACGGAATTTGCGGATGTTCAACCGATGATGTTCACCAAGAAAATACTATAAGATACAAAAAGGTGCTTCAAATTGCACAAACAATTATAGATGAACAAATGGCCGGAGAAAATAAGATTCTAAATCTATCCGGAGAAACATTTTCCGGCATTGTTGAAATAAAAACAACCAAACCGCAGGATGGCTATGAAAAAATAGCTTCTTGCAAAGGTTTTGAAAAAAACTTACTTGTTGATACCCAGAGGCTGCCGGTAACGGAAGATTATACTGAAATTGCACTGTTCACAACAGATATTGAGAATCTTCACCCAAACGAAATTCAACCTGTTATGCCTGTTATCAGTCCTTCCGGATTAAAGGCAACTGACACATGTATTGAAAATGAAAATATACGTCTTGAGATTAAAGAAGGGCAAATACTTATAAATAATATACCAATAAAACTTATAGATTATATTGACAATGGAGACAGCTACAATAACGGGCCGAAGACTGATGATGAAGGTACAAAATTTGAGGTACTGCGCTCAAAATTGCTTTTTAAAGGTAAAAACAGAGTTATCATGAAGATAGATTTTGAAGGGGTTTGGGATATAATACCTCTTACCGTATCACTGGATAAGAATGCAGCTTTCATAAAATTTGATTTTGACTGGATTAATACAAGCAAAAACCACTTGCTTGAGGTATGTTTTGAACTTCCGGACAAAATAAGAGAAGTCTATTCCGAAGATATGAATACCCTTATTAAAAGAAATTTTAATCCGGACTACAATATTAGAGAAAATTTACCTAGAAACCGTGGAATTGAAGCTTTCACAAATACCGCACCAATGCAGCGGGGACTCATTATTGATGAGAGTAAAAATAATATCGGGTTAGTTACAAAAGGTTTGACCCAGTATGAGATTTATAAAAACAACCTGCTTATACCGATTTTAAGGTCAACGGGCGTAATTTCAAGCCCTAAAAACCCCTCCCGCTCAACACCTGCAGGGCCGCCGATTGAAACACCTGAACTACAAATGACAGGTAGAAATAAGGCTGAGTTTTATGTATTTTTCGGAAATCATAATGCATTTAAGGAAGTTTTGAATCAAGTTTATAACTATATAATTGTATAAATCCGATAAATTAAGTGCGCGGTCTGATTTTCAGACCGCGCACTTAATTAAAAAATACTTAGAATGGTTTCGTTTGATTCAATTTTGCACGCAATTCACGGAATCTGGCAATATCCTCCTGCGTTTTAGGGGTCTCTCTAAATAAAGCTTGAGAGGTTGGATGTACCATTAAAATCTTGTCCATATGAATCTCTAAAAATTCATATCTTCTTGGCGGTTGATTCGAATTCTTTGTATAGATTTCAACATTTGTAACGGCTAAAAACCTTCTGTTACCGTCATTCAACAATTCCGTAAGCTGCCTGTTTGCAGCCACATTATTGGAAACAAAAACCGTTCCCTTAATATCTTCATTTTCTGTTAAAATTATTACCTCAACCGGTATCATGTCTTTGTTTGGCATTAAATTTCCTCTCTTTATATATTAAATTCTATAATACTTTTTTAATTCTGTCCAGACCGATAGGAAAAATTTAAAATAAGCTTGTTAATCTCTTCTTCAAGAATCTTAATTTTATCTTCCGTATCCGATTCAAAATACACCCTCAAAAGAGGTTCCGTTCCGCTTGGACGAACTAAAATTTTGGTATTTTCTCCGAACATAAGCTTTACTCCGTCTTTTAAATCCTTGCAAGAAACTTCATCGCACCCCAAAGCTTGCAAACCGCTAAATTTCTCAAGTAAATATTTTATCTCCTCGGAATTATTTTTTCTTAAATCAATCCTGTCTGTATAAAATCTGCATCCGGCAAATCGGTGTATATCATTCTCAAGCTCAAACAAAGATTTACCGGTCTCAGCCAAAAGCTCAAGAACAAGAAGATTTGCAAGAATACCATCTTTTTCGGGGATATGACCTTTTATGCTTAAACCGCCCGATTCTTCTCCGCCAATAATCACGTCATTCTTGCGCATAGCCTCACCAATATATTTGAACCCGACAGGAGTTTCTATAACTTTAATTCCAAGTTTTTCCGCAACTCTGTCAATTAAAAGGCTTGAGCCGGTAGTTTTGGCAACCGCACCGGTATATCCTTTATTGACGAGATGTTTAAGCAATAATGATATAATTACATTAGGAGAAACATAGTCTCCTTTCTCATTGATGACCCCAAATCTGTCTGCATCACCATCGTTAGCCAGTCCTATTGAACCGGGAGTATTTTTAACCCTGTTAATAAGTTCCTGCAGGTATTGAGGTTTAGGATCCGGCATTCCCCCGCCGAAATCGGAGTTGTGATACATACGTATAGATTCAAAATGGATTCCGTTATCCTTAAGAATTTTATCAAAATATCCGATTGATGCTGAATATAATCCATCAAAAATTATTCTGGATTTTATTCTCTTTATTTTATTAAAATCAACAAGCTTTTTTATATGCTCATAGTACGCCGGGAAAAAATCTGTTTCTTCAAGCGAACCTGTCCGGGCCTGATAATCTTCATCAAGATTTAAAAGTATTCTGTCTGTAATCTCTGATGTTGCCGGTCCTGCATAATCCGGAATAAATTTCATACCCAGGTATTCCGAGGGATTGTGGGAAGCTGTAAACATAATTGCTTCAGCATTCAAATACTTTGCATTATATGCAAGAACAGGCGTCGGTATAATACGATTCGACAATTTAACATTAAAGCCTTTATCTTTTAGCAAAGATGCGCAGTAAGCCGCATATTCATCCGCCATATTTCTGGGATCATAACCAATTAAAAAGAGTTTATCATACCCGAAAGTCTCAGCTACATACTTTCCTGCGGCAAGTGTCACCCTTGCAACATTCTCACGGTTAAATTCTTTACCTAAAACAGCTCTCCAGCCATCCGTGCCAAATTTTATAACCAATATTTCCTCCTTTTTTAATATCTTACCATGAACCTTATATTGCCGATTTGGAGTTTTACATTCGTCTATATGCAAATTTCAATTTCAAATTTTCTGTTCCAAGGATATTTATAACCTGGACTTATATTATATTTAAAAATTTGTGATATTTTTTCTTCATAAGGTCGCATCAAGTCATTAATAGCACAAATCTTATCAATTTTTTCTCTTACATTTGCCTGATATGCCCAATCGTCAAGGAATCTGATAATTTGGAGCCTTTTAAAAGCATCTTCATTATATTTTACGGCAGTATAACGTACTTTCACGGCAGCAAGTAAACTTCCCAGGGTATTAGCAGAAGTATTCCAGCCGGCATAGCCGTAAAACTTCTCAAACTCAAGCTGTTCAAGCAGTGCTCCGACAAAATTATTATCAGCACCGTTTGCAAACCTGACATCTGCTACCGCGTATGGCTTTTCCGGGACTTTGAATTCGCCGTCAAAGCAACCTCCAGCTCCAGGGGGCATCGCAATCGCAAGCACTCATCCTGCTGGAGGACTTCAACAAAGACGCAGTTCTTCCCATTATCTGAACAAACTGCAGGGCTGCTTTTC
>CALUTN010000038.1 GCA_944323665.1 Candidatus Gastranaerophilales bacterium
ATAGGTGCTGATGGTGCAACCTATAAAGCTCTTGAGTTTTGCGGAGAGACTATCGAAAACATGTCTATGTCCGAACGATTCACTCTTGCAAATATGGCGGTTGAAGCAGGGGCTAAGTGCGGGCTATTTATTGCGGATGATAAGACAAAAGAATTTTTACGCTTAAGAGGGCGGGAAGAAAAGTTTAGACAAATTTTACCGGATAAAGATGCGGAATATGAACGTATAATTGAGATTAATGTTGCGGATGTTCCTCATACAGTTTCTTGCCCGCATACAGTTGATAATACCAAACCTGTTGAAGAGATAAAAAATGTAAAAGTTAATCAGGTTTATGTAGGTACCTGTACAAACGGCAGAATTGAAGATTTACGTGTCGTTGCAGAAATTTTAAAAGGTAAAACCGTTAATCCTGATGTCAGAATGTTAATTTGTCCGGCATCAAAAGATGTCTATAAAGAAGCTTTAAAAGAAGGTTTGATAGATATATTTGTGGATGCTAATGCTTCTGTTTTACCGCCGGGCTGCGGACCTTGCGTCGGTGTTCATGCCGGTATTTTAGGTGATGGCGAAGTCTGCCTTGCTACTCAAAATAGAAATTTCCAAGGACGAATGGGAAATACTAAAGGATTTATATATTTAGCTTCCCCGTATGTTGCTGCCTATACAGCACTTAGAGGGTATATTAGTGCGTCTTAAGGAGAATAATTTATGAATTTGCTTCTATTAAAACAGTTATCAATATTAAGTGGGTTTGCCGGTGTTATACTGGGGCTTGTTACAATAGTTCCTTATATCAGCTTGTTTAGTTTTTTAATATTGATTACATGTCTGTCTGCATTTGTTTTAGTATATCTTAAACAAAATGAACTTATCGGGCTGATAAGTGTGCGTGAAGGATGTATCTTTGGTGCGGTTATAGGATTTGTTTCCTTTATAGCTTTTTCTGTGGTATATGCCCCTATAAGTATGCTTTTAGGCTGGCTTTTTACATCATATACGCAGGGCTTTCTAAGATTCTTCATGACAAGTTTTGGTTCCGTCGTTGTAATGATTCTGCTTATGATTCTTATGGCAGGTATAAGTGCTATGTTTAACGGGTTTACAGGATTGGTTACTGTCTATGTATATGAATTAATTACCGGAATAAAGAAAAACCCTGATGAAAATACCAGTGTTGATTTTGAAATCAAATAGGGGAGTAAAAGGGTAAATAGGGGTAGATTGAATACGTGAAAGAAACCTTTACCGGAAAGAATATGGAGAAAAGAATGGAATTTAAATCAAAAATAAAAACAATTGAATGGATTGATAATTATTCAAGAATGGTTGACCAGACAGTTATACCTTATGAGTATAAGTTTATTAATATAACATCGGGAGAAGAGATGTTTTATGCAATCAGGGATATGATTGTAAGAGGTGCTCCGGCAATAGGTATAGCCGGTGCGCATGGAATAGTTCTCTTTGCTCAGGAAGGGGCGGATAAATATACAAACAGGGATGAGTTTGTAAAATGGCTTATAGATAAAGCCGAATATATGAAAACTTCTCGTCCTACCGCAGTGAACTTAATGTGGGCGTGTCAGAAACAGATAGATGTTATTAAAAATTCTCAAGCAGATATTAAAGGCATTATGGAAGAACTTAAAGAAAATGCAATAAAACTTGAGAATGAAGATATTGAAATAAATAAAAAGATAGGGGATTTTGGTGCGGAAGTTGTTCCAAAAGGAGCAACAATTTTAACTCACTGTAATGCCGGAGCTTTAGCAACTGTAGGATATGGAACAGCTCTTGGGGTAGTAAGGTCTGCTTTTGCGAAAGATAATACAATAAAAGTTTTCGCGGATGAAACCAGACCGCGCCAGCAAGGTGCAAGGATTACAACCTTTGAACTTGCGATGGATGGTATCCCTGTAACTCTTATCACAGATGGCATGTGCTCTTATTTTATGAAAAAGGGCATGATAGATATGGTTGTAGTAGGTGCAGACAGAATTGCCGCTAACGGTGATACAGCAAACAAAATCGGAACTTATACTGTGGCTATAGCTGCTAAATATCATAATATACCGTTTTATATTGCAGCACCGTTATCAACGATTGATATTTCAATTAAAACAGGGGATGAAATTCCTATAGAAGAACGTTCGCATGAAGAGGTTACGCATATCAACAGAAAAAGAATTTGTGCAGAGGGGATAAATGTAATTAATCCTGGCTTTGATGTAACTCCTCACGAATTAATAGCCGGTATTATTACAGAAAAAGGGATTTTAAGACCGGATTATAACAAATCCATTGCCGAAGCTTTTAGTACAAGCAAGCTTTAATTGCTTCTATCATAGATTCAGGATTGGCGATGTCCTTGCCTGTAATATCAAAAGCTGTTCCATGGCTTGGAGAAGTCCTTATAATATCAAGTCCGATTGTCATATTGACTGTTTTTTCGGATGCCGCAGCTTTTATAGGAATTAAACCTTGGTCGTGATAGCAGGCTATATAACAGTCGTAAGGAGAAGGTTCCCCTTTTAGGTATTTTTGTACTCCTCCTATAAAGAGGGTATCCGCAGGAAGAGGATTGGTAATGTTTATCCCGCGTTTTCTTAAAGTTTCGACTGCCGGAATCATAATTTCCTCTTCTTCTTTTCCGATTATTCCATGCTCTCCGGCATGAGGATTTAGTGCGCATAGCGCAAACGACGGTTTTCTCATATATAACTTGTTCTGGAAATAGCTTCTTAGTCTTTCTGTTTTTTCAATCAAAAGCTCCGGGGTAATGTTTACGTCTTTAAGCGCACAATGTCTGGTTAGAAGTAATATTCTAAAATCTTTTGATACAAAAAGCATTTCAGCTTTCTGCCCGCTTCTTGCAAGAAAATGTTCCAAGACTTCTGTCTGCCCGTTGAATTTATGTCCGGCAAGGTACATTGCTTCTTTAGATGTCGGGGCTGTTACAATATATTTGGGTCTAATTTCGCAAGCCTTTTCAAGAGCTTTGAATGCAAAATCTCCTGCAGAGGCGGAGACAATTCCCGGTTCAACTTTTTCAGGATAATCAATTTCAATAATTTCATATTGATTATTTAATTTTCCGTATGTATTTAAAATTTTGGAATTTGAAATAATAACAAAATCTTTAGGCGGCAAATTAAGTAAGTTAAGAGCTTTTATTGTAATTTCTGCTCCTATGCCATTAGGATCTCCAGTTGTTATTGCAATTTTTTCAGAATAATTATTCATGGTGTGCCAAATAGTTTAAAATTTCTATCAAAGTATTTGTAGTTCCAAGATTCCCGGACTTTGTTATTATCCATTTTCTGTTTATATCAGAACAAATAGAAATAGCAGGTGCAACCTCATCTACAAGCTTAAGTTCATTAGAATCGATAACTTTACAGCACTTGTAGGAAGTTTCTCCGCCGAGAGTAATTAGTATAACTTCTATTTTTTCGGTAATTCTTTTAGTTAGTTCAGCAAGATAATCTGTTATCATCCCTGATAATTTTTCTTTTGTTAATTCCGCATTAAAGGAATCTTCCGAGAATCCGTCAAAATTAGCGATTAGGTTAGAAGTATGTACACAAACTATAACATTTGAGGATAAATTTGTTATAATTCTTTCAACCAAATCTTCACTTACACCATTTTTTATCCCGTCAAGAATTGTTTTTGTGTCCAATGGAATAAAATTTACATTGTCATAGTCATCAGATTGTTCGAGTTTTTGAATTTGACTCGCTGTTATATGATTAGCCGTTCCGGAAATAATAAGTTTAGGAAGTTTACCGGTTGAAACGTTAACTCCTTCTTTTTCAATTCCGGCAAGCCAGTATTTAGCAAGCACCTGTGCCCCTGCTGCAGTACCTGCCGGGAGGAGTTTCTTTTCGCTCTTTGAGATAGCCAGTGCTATTTGTTCAATATCAGTTATAGAGCTTGCATCTGCTACTATAAGTTTTTTCCCTTCTTTTATAAGGTCATTAATCTTTATAAGAATTGGTCCGGCACCGTTCATTACTGTTCTAAGCCCGATTGTTCCTACAATACATCTTTCAGATTCGTCCAGTTGGGATTGTAGGAGGGTCGGAACATGTGACTCTGTAATAGGAGAGAGCGGGTCTCTTGCAATTTCGGTTCTTCCTATAGGAGTTCCTTTTAGTAGATGATATCCTCCAACCGTAATTCTGCCTTCTTGCGGAAACGCCGGTATAATTATTGCCGCATCATACTCTAATGCATTGAGCATAACAAGTGTCTCAGGAGCGATATTACCTCTTAAGGTAGAGTCTATTTTTTTATAGTAATAATCAAAAGAAAAATTATCCGTAAAGGTTTTAACGGCTTTTTCAACTCTTGAAATAGCTTCCTTTGGGGTTACATTCCTTGATTCGCTTGAAAGCGCCCAGACCTCAGTTCCTGCTTTGATTTTAGGTGTACATTCCGTATCCAGCAAAATCTTAGTGCTGGCTCCTTTTATATGAAATTGTAAAGCCGTATCATTTGCCCCTGTTAAATCATCAGCAATAATACCTACTAAATCAGAAAAAATCATTATTCTGCGTCTCTTTTAGAACCCAATAATCTTACATTATTTGCTACAATTAAAAATCTTTCTCTTTCTTCGCCGGTCTGATCTGTCCATTTGCTTATAGAAATTCTTCCGTCGACAACAACTTGACGACCTTTTTTTATGTATTCTCCGGCGAACTCTGCCTGTTTATCCCAAACTTCAATATTATACCAGTCAGTAACTTCTTCTTTTGTTCTGGAATCCCAGCGCCCTACTGCAAGAGAAAAGGTTGTTTTAACTTTCCCGGATTCAAAATATCTGATTTCTGCATCCTGACCGGCCCTGCCAATAATTGTTGCTGTATTCATTTATATCTCCTTAATTCAATCTACCAAGATTATACCACGTAATTTTGATTAGGGTGTAACAAAATGTTAAAAAGCGGCGGCTAGTTAGCCGCCGCCTTTTAATCCGGATTTTATTTTTTTTCTGTTTTTTCGGATTCTTTAGTTACAGGTTTGTAACCGGGTTTAAATGTTTCATCAAGATATTCAATTTTGGCACTCTTCATTAAGCCTGTCGTCAGGTTTTTAAGAATTTCTATTTGTTTTTTTGTTTCTAATACGTATTTTATTTCGTCTTTTACTTTGGCATAAGGAGTTATTCCGGCTTCCATTCTGTCAGTAACTTTGATTATATGATAGCCGTATGGAGTTTTGACAAGTGATTGAGAGATTGTATTTGGTTTCATTTCAAATGCAGCTTTGGCAAATTCCGGCACCATAGCTTCTTTTGTGAAGAAACCCAGTTCTCCTCCGCGCTCTCCGCTTGCTTTGTCATCAGATTTCTGTTGAGCTATCTTTTCAAATGAGTCAGGTGATGCTTTGACTTCCGCCAAAATGGCTTCAGCCTTTGCTTTTCTCTCTGCCTGTATCTTTTCTACTTTTTTATTAAGTTCTTCTGTTGAGAGATTTTTATTTTTAGCTTTCAAATCTCTAATTATTTGGAGAGTATCCGATGAAATTAATATGTGAGAGGCTCTTACCTGTTCTCCATGTTTAAACTCTTCCGGATGAGATTTGTAATATTTTTCAGCATCTGAATCCGTTATGCTAATTTTCTGTATCGTTCTCACCAATTTCTTAATTTTTACTTGTGTTTTCAGGTCTTCCGTAAATTCAGAGTTTGAAATTCCGCGTTGTTTCAAAACTGCATTCAGTTCTCCTTTTGAGCCGACTTTATCAATTACTGATTTCATTTCCGACTGAAGATCATCCTGATCAATTTTTATTCCGCGTTTTGCAATTTCCTGATCAAGTAATGATTTTATAATAAGTTCATTAATTACTTTTTCTTTGTAAATATTATACATAATATTGTCTTCTGATTTTTTAAAGTTATCAGCTCCTCCGAAGGCTTTAAAAATAGAGTTATCGATTTCTTTATCGAAAGCTTTATCAAACTGAGCTCTTGTAATAACATCATTGTTAACTTTTACGATACCGTCATTACCGTTAAATACTGTACAGCCTGAAAGTAATACAACTACAGACATTGCAGCGCAGGTTAGAAATTTTTTCATTAAAATACTCCTCTTATAAACATTAGTTATACGAATTCATAGTTTTTTTAATATCATAAAACAAACTTGATAAAATGTTAAACATTTCTTCAAAGCCGATGTATTGATTATTAATTAAAAGTATTGATTTCCCGTCGGTACAGCTTTTTGGAGCAAGGGTAAATTTTACTCTTCTTAATATATTCTTATCAAGATTATTTTTAAGGATATTCCATTCATACTGGGTAAAAGGAGTGTAGATTCTTATATTGTCTGCGGTTTCTCTTATTAATGAAATTGTACAGTCTGTAGCAAGCAGTCTTAATTTAATAAGCTTTATCAGATTTTTAACTTCATCCGGAATTCTGGAGAAACGGTCTTTCCACTCAGATACAATATAGTCAAGCTCT
Organism: Candidatus Gastranaerophilales bacterium; assembly: GCA_944323665.1. Classification (GTDB taxonomy): domain Bacteria; phylum Cyanobacteriota; class Vampirovibrionia; order Gastranaerophilales; family Gastranaerophilaceae; genus CAG-196. The sequence goes on from CALUTN010000038.1 coordinate 6,485, forward strand.
GTTTCATTTTTAACATCTGCAAGTCTTTTGTATTCAATCATTTTTTGTTCTTTAGAACCTACCCACTCATCAGGTATAAATGCCGTAACATTAATATCCACGATTGCCGGTTTTTGAGTTTTAACAGTTTCACCTTTTAGTTCTTGTACAGTTTCTTCAAGAAGCTGGCAATATGTATCAAATCCGACATTAACCATGTGTCCGTGCTGCTTAGTACCTAAAATATTACCGACCCCTCTTATTTCAACATCTCTCATTGCGATTCTGTATCCGCTGCCTAGAGTTGTGAATTCTTTTATGGCTTTTAATCTTTCTGATGCTTCCTGGGTTAATTCTTTATTCTTTTTATAGAAACAGTAACAATATGCTTGTTTTTCACTTCTTCCGACTCTTCCTCTGAGCTGATAGAGCTGAGCTAAACCGAGTTTATCAGATTCATGAATAATTATTGTATTGGCATTAGGTATATCTAAGCCGTTTTCAATAATTGTGGTGCATAAAAGTATATCACTTTCGTGGTTATCAAATCCTATAATAACATCTTCCAGCTGTTTTTCGCTTAACTGTCCGTGACCTACGGAGATTCGCGCGTTAGGTACGAGTTTTTGCAGTTCAAGTCGGAATTCCTCAATAGTTTCAACTCTGTTATAAAGATAGAATACTTGTCCGTCTCTATCCAGTTCATTAACAATAGCGTTTCTGACTGTTTGTTCGTTGAATTCTCCTACAAATGTTTTTATTGGAAGCCTGTTCTGTGGCGGAGTGTTAATTATAGAAATATCTTTAATCCCTGATAATGACATATAAAGTGTTCTAGGTATCGGGGTCGCAGACATAGATATAATATCAATATTCTCTCTAAATTCTTTTAGTTTTTCCTTGTGTCTTACTCCGAACCGGTGTTCCTCATCAATAACAAGCAGTCCGAGGTCTTTGAATAATACTTTATCTTGCAGTAGTCCATGGGTTGCGACTACAACATCACATTTCCCTGTTGCGAGATTTTTTAACGTTTCTTTTTGCTCTTTTGAACTTCTAAATCTGCAAAGAAGTTCCACATCAATTCCAAAAGGTTTAAATCTGTCAGAAATAGTTTGATAGTGTTGAAGTGCTAAAACCGTCGTTGGGACAATTACAGCGACTTGTTTTAGTGAGGTTACGGCTTTAAACATAGCTCTCATAGCGACTTCTGTTTTCCCGAATCCTACATCCCCGCAAATAAGCCTGTCCATCGGAGTTGTACTTTCCATATCAGATTTAACTTCATTTATAGTTCTTGCCTGGTCAGGCGTTTCTGTATATTCAAATGAGTCTTCCATCTCTAATTGCAGAGGTGAATCTGGAGCAAAAGCTATCCCTTCCTGCATTTTTCTTCTTGCATACAGCCTTAATAAGTCGTAAGCGATAGTTTCGACTTCCTTTTTAACTCGGGTTTTGGTGTTTTCCCAATCAGATCCGCCCATTCTGGAGAGTTTAGGTTTTATCTGCCCGGAGCCTCTGTATCTGCAAAGCATATTAATTTGTTCTGCAGGGATATGTAATTTATCGTTATTGGCGTATTCTATTGTTAAATAATCTTTTAATTGTCCGTCAAATTCTTGCTTGGTAAGTCCTTTATAAATGCCGACTCCGTGAATTGTGTGGACAACGTACTCTCCTTCTTTAATATCGTTTATGCTTTCTATGTATTCGGCTTTTTCTTTATATTTACGTTTTCTTCCGGATGGAACTTCTTTTTGTCGTTTGTTAAAGAGTTCTCTGTCTGTAATAACAAGAATTTTCCCGTCAGGAATTTCTGTTCCCATAGAGTTAATATTATCTATGTATTCAATATTAAATATTCCGTATTCACCGAGAACTTCTTTTACTCTTTCTTTGTAGTCTGTTGCAATTGTGATTTGATAATTCCTTTTTTCAAGAATAAATTCTGCCGCTTTATCCATGTCGGCATCAAAAATAGGAATATTTCTTGAATCAATATCAATAACTTCATTGGTTTCGTCGGATAAAAAGTTACTTAAGCTTATTTTTTGCAGCCCTGCCGCTTTTTGAATAATCTCAGTATCAGAAAAATGGTTAATTTCTTTTAAGGGTTCTATCAAGTTAAGCTTTAAAGCTTCATTATAAGAGTTAATTAAACTTTCATCTATCTGGGTAAGTTTTGCAGAAAGCTCTGCATACTCGTCATATATGAGAATATATTCATCAAAATAGTCAAGAATGTTGACAAGATTCGGGTTAAAATAAGATTGGTATACATTTATCCCCTCAAAGTAACCTTCTTCATTAAATTGCTCTTTTAGTTTTTGTGAAAATTCTTTTGGCGGACTTGGAGGCAGGACGAATTTATAAAGCGGTTTTATGCTTATCTCTTGAATTTTTTCTATAGATTTTTGCGTTTCGTTATTAAAGAATCTGATATCAACGATTTCATCACCCCAGAACTCTATTCTTACAGGATTTTCGTGGAGTGAAAAGATATCGGAAATATCTCCTCTTATAGAAAATTCTCCCATATCTGAGACCATAGTAGAGCGTTTATAGCCGAGCTTTATCAATGTTTTTAAAAGTTCCTGCTGGGTTATTGAATTTCCTATTTTAAGGTTTAACGAATTTTCCTTAAAAAATCTGTATTCCGGGAATTTTTCTGTCAGGACTCTAACCGGAGCAATAACTATTTCCGGCTTGGAGATTAGAATATCAATTTGTTTTTGATAATCATAAATATTACCCGGCAGTGTTTCATAGGGAGAAATATTCTGAAACGGCATCAATAAAGCTTCCCGATTGAAGAGCTTATTTAAATCGGTTTCATATCTGCTTCCGGCTTGTTCAGTTGAGGTTATAAACAGAATTTTTTTACCTGATAGTTTGTAAATATAGTCTAGCAACAAAAGCCGGCTGAAAGAGGTTAAACCGGTCAATGTAAAACTTTTTTGTCGTTTAATTTTTCTGACTAAAGAGTCGAAAAAAGAGCTTTGTTCAAGTTTCATTCTTTAAAATTAGGGCTTTCGTACTCTATTCCCATTTCCTTTATTGCAGAAATGAACCTTTCAGCGCAAGCGCTCTGGACTTCCGGCGGGACAACCCTCAGGATTTCTACCGTTTTAGAAATAATAGGATCTTTATCGTACCACCTTGAACCATTTACTGGTTTAACTAAGTCATAAAATCTATCAAGAGCCTCTTTTGAAACTTTTTCTTCAAGCTTATCCAAAAATACTACAGCATGTTCTCTGAGTTCATCCTGATAGTTTTTAAGAAGTTCTATAACTTCTAATAATTTCGGGTCATGGTCATACCATCTTTTATAGGCGGGACTCATTCAGCACCCCCTTTGTTAATAAGCTAGTCTCATCACGGTCATCATACCGCATAATTTTAGCACCTAGTTTTTGCAGCTTATACTCAAAAGATTCATAGCCTCTGTCTATGTGGTGCAGTTTCTCAACTTGAGATTCTCCATTTGCCATAAGTGCTGCAATAACAAGGGCTGCACCCGCTCTCAAATCACTTGCCGCAACGGTTGCTCCGGTCAGATTTTTTACTCCTTTAACAATAGCATGGTTCCTGTCCTGATGAATATCAGCACCCATTCTTCTTAGGTCAGGTACTTGCATAAATCTGTTTTCGTATAGGCTTTCGGTAATGATGCCGACACCGTTTGCAGTAGTCAAAAGTGTCATTGCAATTGCCTGCAAGTCGGTCGGAAATCCCGGATAAGGCTGAGTTACAAAGTTTATTGAATTAAGTCTGTTTTTGCAGCTGACTTCAATCACGGTCGGCTCAGCAAGTTTAATACTTGCTCCCATTTTAATTAACTTATCATTAAAGAAAGTTAAATGAGCCGGATAAACATTTTTTATAAGTGCTTTTCCTCTTGTTGCAACAACAGCTGCCATAAATGTTCCGGCTTCTATTCTGTCAGGAATGGTTGTATACTCTGCAGGGTGTAAGCTTTCCGGCTTTACTCCGTTTATAACAATTTCAGAAGTTCCTGCTCCTGAAATATCAGCTCCTAACGTATTTAAAAAGTTCGCTAAATCAACGATTTCCGGTTCCTGAGCAGCATTTTGGATTCTTGTTGAGCCTTCTGCAGTAACAGATGCTAACATAAGATTCTCTGTAGCACCGACTGACGGAATATCAAGATAAATATCTGTTCCTTTGAGTTTTGGTGCTTTAGCATGGACATATCCGTTTTCAATTTTAATTTTGGCACCCATAGCTTCCAACCCTTTAATATGGAAGTCTACACGTCTTTCCCCGATTGCACATCCGCCCGGGAGTGCAACAATAGCTTCTCTGCACCTTGATATCAGAGCCCCTAAAATAATAAAAGATGCTCTCATTTTACTTACAAGTTCATATTTAGCAGTAATTGAAGTAATATTTGAAGCATCTACAACAACGGATTTTTCATCTTTGTCATAAGTGTATTTTGCCCCCAAATCTGATAAAACATTGAGCATAATTTCAACGTCAGTTAGTTGCGGGACATTATAGATTTTTGTAGAGCCTTTAACGAGAATGGTGGCAGCTAAAAGTTTAAGAACAGAATTCTTGGCGCCGCCAATAGAGACTTCGCCTTTCAATGTTTCGCCGCCCTGAATTTTGAATCTCTCTGCCAAATTTCCTCCAATCTACAATATAATAATACAATCATTATGCTTCATTGTAAAGAGCTTAATGATATTCAATATGTACTAATGAAGAATTTTAATGTGATTAACAGGCCAGAAAACAAAGACTGCACGACCAATAAACCTTTCTTTGGATAGAGGACCCCAAAAACGGCTGTCGAGAGAACTCCCCCTGTTATCTCCCATCATAAAGTAGCTGTTATCCGGTATTACGAACGGTCCGCAGAACATGTTTTCCTTACATTTATGATAATCATATTCACTCATAATATATTCTTCTTCAAGCGGCTTGTTATTAATATAAACTTTGTAAGCCCCATTATCACTCTGCTTAATTTCAAATTTTTCTCCGGGAAGACCTATTACGCGCTTAATATAAGCAACATCTTTGCAGAAAAAGCCTGTTAGTCTGCTAAATATGGCCCACGGTGTTGTTTTAAGCTTTACAAAAGGCGGGTAGAATATCATTATATCCCCTCTTTTGGGTGTATTTTCAAAGTTGTGTTCCTTTAAGATATTAGGGAATTTTGAAATTTTCTCTACAACAATTCGGTCTCCTTCTACCAGAGTAGGTTTCATTGAACCTGACGGTATCCATCTGAGTTCCGCAACAAAAAATCTTATCAAAATAACGGCAATTACCACAAAAACTATAGTATCAACCGCTTCTTTAAAATTAGCTTTGAATAGTTCTTTAAACTTGTATTTGTCCATAAACCGTAACTATCTCCTCAAGAGATTTTTTATAAAAGTTATTAGAAACATCTCTGATTAAATCTCTCATTTCTTCCTGATAATTATCTAATAAAACTTGAGTTTTTTCAACACCAAAAATGCTTTTTGCTGTTACTACTTTATTCTTATTATCAATTGCTGCTGAATTATCATCCAAATCATTTAGTATTTGAAAAGCTGTTCCGAATTTACACCCAAATTCGCCCGCAGTGTCGATTTCCAGGTTGCATAAAACTGCCGCACTCATCAGTATTGCCGAAAACAAAGCACCTGTTTTATCTTTACATATATCGAGGTACTCAAAATCTTTCGGGATTCTTCCTCTTAAAGAATATTGTTTAATTTCCGCTATACTCATTTTCTTAATACAATCCTTAAAAATTTCGAGGATTTCTTTATTGTTCAATTTTAAGAGTTTATCCATTGCTGCGGTAAGTAAATAATCACCCGCGAGCAATGATATTTTAGGCGAGATTTCTTTTGCAATAGAGGTTTTTCCTCTTCTGATATCCGCATCATCTAAGATATCATCTTGCAGAAGAGAAGCATCATGTATAAGCTCTCCTGCCGCAAGAAGAGAGTATATTTCATCTGTAATTACGGCATCATGCGCCTTTAGGTAAAGTATAGCAAGAATTGAACGTATTCTTTTGGAAGTCCCGTTTATAAACTCCAAAAGAGCATTATTATCAAGAGGATCTAAAAAACCGTTTTTAATCTCTTCTTTAACTTTGTTAAGTTCTGCTTTGATTATTTCCATCTGAACAATAATACCACAAAAGATTTTTAGTGTAATCAGTAAACGGGGGAAAACGAAAATTTCGTTTTCCCCCGTTTTAGGTTATCCCTAATCAAACAACCAGCATAACTTGAAACTATCCATAATTCTGTCCTACATTAAATCAAGTTCAGTGCTATGCTTGGCAGCTGGTTAGCTGTAGATAACAAAGTAGCTGATGCTTGTTGTAGGATTTGTGATTGAATAAAGTTAGACGATTCTTCAGCGACATCGGCATCTTTAAGAGTTGAGAGCGAAGATGTCAAGTTTTCTGATTGAACTTCTATTGCAGTTACGGCAGATTGAACCCTGTTCTGAACAGCACCGATTTCGGTAACTCTTGCAGAAATTTCATCAATAGCAGAGTCAAGGAATGTAAGCATTTCTTTAGCTCCCAATTCTCCGTCTGTCTGC
>CALUTN010000039.1 GCA_944323665.1 Candidatus Gastranaerophilales bacterium
AAATATTATGGATTTATTATTACATTCAATTCAACTGGACTGGCCGGTATTGCTGCCGATATTAATTTGTTCAATTTTGACTCTAATGGTGGCTATTGACAGAGCTGCATTTTACAATGCTAATAAAAGAAACGTTATTGAATTTATACCGAGATTACAAAAAGAACTCGTTAAGAATAATCTAATGGGTGCACAGAATCTTGCTGTTCAATGCGGAGGTATAATAGGTGAAGTAACGGAAGAAGCTGTCAGAATCTTCTCCGAACAGAAGAATGGATTTTCGAGGTCTTTTGATATTGCTGCTGCACTTGCAACAAGAAAACTGGAACATAGGTTGACTATTTTAGGTACTATTGGAGGTGTTGCTCCTTTCTTAGGTTTGTTTGGTACTGTTGTAAGAATTCTTTATACATTCCAGGATTTGGCATCGCAGGGTAACCAGTCTGCCGCTGTTGCAATGGGTATAGGTTCCGCACTTATTGCTACGGCATTTGGTCTCGGGGTCGCTATTGTAGCTGTTGTTTGCTATAACACTTTCCAATCGACTGTAAGAAGATTTGAGGATGATTTTCAGTTAATCAAATTATTGTTCTTGAGTTTTGTTGATTCGGAAGAGGAAGCAGCTTTACAATCAAAATCAAGTGTTGCTCTTTAATAAGGTGAAATAATGGGTATAAAAACAGGCAAAAAAGCTTTATTTACAGAAATAAATATTACACCTCTAACAGATATTTTCCTTGTTCTGTTAATTATTATGATGGTTGTAGCTCCGACATTTCAGTCAATAGATAATTCTATAACCATACCGGAAGTTAACAGCGGAAATTCGATTGAGCAGGGGAAAATAACTGTTTCCGTAACACGTGACGGAACTCTTTATGTTCAGGATAAGCGCTCTACTCCGGAAACACTGGCGGCTGATTTGGCTGCCGTAAAAGGTGATTCCAAAGACCCTGAACTTGTTGTTAAAGCTGATGAAAAAGCCAAAAGCTCTGTAATCATGGAAATTATGGATGCTGCTCAAGATGCAAACTATAAAAAGCTTATAGTTGCCGGAGAACCTCTTAATAAAAAAGAACAGAAGAAGTTAGAGGAAGCGCAGGAAGAGGCGACAACAAATTATACATCTAATAATATTTTACCTTCAAATACTTATGAGGATTGGAGTAATTAATGCGTGACAGTTTTAATGAAATAAATATTACACCATTAACGGATATATTTCTTGTATTGCTAATCATAATGATGGTTATTGCTCCGATGCTTGACCAGCAGGGGTTGAATCTTGCCGTCCCGGAAGTTGTTGATAAACAGCAGGTTCAACAGGACCCTAAAATTATGAATATGGCTGTAACTTCTGATAACAGATATTTTTATGGTGATGAAGAAGTCCAATCTGCTGATTTAGGCAATCTAATTACTGCTCATCTTAAAGAATTCCCTGATGGGATGCTAATTCAGGTTGATGATAATTCAGACCACGGTGCTGTTGTAAAATTGATGGATGTTGCAAGGAATTCCGGAATAACAAGTATTTCTTTGGCTAGGTAATAATTCTTAAACACAAATTGTCAAAGATATTAATCGGTTTCATTCCGAGTCTTGCCTGCTCAAGGCTTTCTTCCGTTAATCTTATGTGGTCAATAAACTCTCTCCTTTTGGGATTTGCCTTAAGCACTGTAAGTATATAGTTTTGGATACTTTGTAAAACCTCTGTAACAGTGTGTTCTTTAGTTAAGTCTGTAAGTTTTTGGGAAAGGTCAAAAATATCCTTCCTTTCAAAATTCCAGTAGTTTTCAAAAACTCCTTTTATAATATCGTAATTATAATTTACCCCTTCTTTTGACGGAACAAAGAAACATTGAGAACGTGAAATTATAGTAGGAAGAAGATCATCAATATATCTTGTCAAAAATATAAATGTAACTCCGGGCTGCGGTTCTTCTATTATTTTTAACAGAGAATTGGCTGTTTCTGCCTGGAAATTCGTTTGATTTAAGCCTGAAATATTTCCTTCTTCATCTCTATCGCAAAATATAAACACTCTGTGGAATTCTGATGCGGACATAAGAGTTTCTTTTATGAGAGCTGCTTGCTTAATTGAAATTACGGTTTTAGAATCATCGTCTTCCGGCTTGTTATCAATTCTGGAAATAGTCATTACTGCAGGATGGGAGTGCTCTCTTATCCATTTACAGTTAAGACATTCACAATTATCTGATTTATCATTCTTACAATTTAGGAGTCTTGCAGCTTCTGTCGCTAAGATATATTGTGATTCCAAGTCATTTCCGTAAAAAAGTACACTCTGAGGGAGCGGTCTTGAATCGGAAGTCAAAGCCCGGGTGAAATAGTTTGTCAAAAACGGATACTTATCTGATAATAGCACACTCAACCTCCGATATTAAATCAATTGATTCTGCAGATTTTAGTTTGTACTCTGTTTCAAAAAGATTTTGCTGAAGTTTGACTAAATCCGCAACCTTCGTATTTTTAAGTCTTTGCAAAGTTTGCTTTACTACAAATTCATGCTGACCTGTTAATTTAGAAAGTTCAAATGTTGAAAGATTTGATTTTATTTTCAGAATAATCCATCTCCGTATCATCGTCTGCAATGCCGATAGAATCTCTAAAGGATGTTTCTTATCTAACAACTTTTTGAATTCCAAAAGAGCAAGGTCTTTTTTATTAATCATTATCAAATCAGCAAGGTTAAATAAGTCCTCGTTTGAGATGGCAATTTCTTCCACCATTTTTTTAGTAACAGTTTTTTCAGGATAGGCAAGCAGTTTTAGTTTATCTAATTCTCCGTCAAATTCTCTTAAGTTGTTTCCGATATGCTGAATTAAAAGTTCAAGTGAATCATCTTTAAGAATTAATTCTTTTTTCTTGGCTCTTTGTTTAATCCAGCCTGCAATCTCTGCTGTTTTATATGTTTTAAAAGACGGAAACTCTTTAGGATTATATTTGCTTAGAATTTTATACAGCTTTCTTCTTGAATCCAGTTTCTTATTTTCATCTCTTGGAAGTTTTACCACAAAAACAATATCAAGACCTTCGGGGTTGTTTTTAAGCGCATCTTCAATATCCTCAAGTTCTGAATCCTCAAAGAAATTTTTGTTGGATAAAAAGTACTTTTCGGAATTAATAACCACAAGCATATTCCCGAACATCATAGGCGGTGTCCGGAGTGCTGTAGAAAGTTCAGAATATTCAGGATTATCGAGGACTTGAAAACTCATAGAGATAAAATCAGGATTAAGTTTTGTTTTCATCTCTTCAACTTTCAAATCTATATTAAAATCTTCATCCCCGTAAAAAAAGTAAACAGCCATAAGATGATTATACTATAAAAATTAATGTAAAGTTTTATTTTAAACCTGTTTAAATAAGTATTTAAGTGATATATAATATAGTTATATGTATATCGTCAAAAGTTTAAAGGACTATGAATTGTCCAATAAGCAAAGGATTTTTGCTGGTTATATTAAGGATAATATTGATTCTTTTGTCTGCTATGAGAAAATTACAAATCGCATGGCTATAAGGAAGTATTTTGCTCCTGATGCTGACTATAATGTATATACAACAGCAATAGCAGATCCGTCTTTATTAGCTAAGAGAGTATTAGCAGGGTAGGTATTATTCACAAATCATGTCATCTGTGTTATTCTTATAACTATGAAAAGAATTATTATTTCGTTAGTTCTAATAATTATAACGCTGCCGGTATTGGCTATAACCGTGATGCCGTCATTAAAATTCAATAACGTCAAGTATTCATTGTATTACAGTTCTAAATCTCCTGAAACAGGTGGTTTTATTAATGAATATTATAAATTCGGTGAAACTTATGAAAATTGGACAGAGCTTATAGCGGTTCATCATTATCCGAATGAATATTCTCCGATAGACTTAGCTAAATCTATGTCAGCTCAGCTTAATTCTATGAATTTTCCAAATACTGTAATGGCAAATGATAATGCAAATTCGGCAATCATTGATTTTATGCTTATTGATTCTGCTAAAATTCCAATTATAGTAGAATTCAATATTTTTAAATATGAAAAAAATTCTACATGTGGCACCTCCGCTATTCAATATGCAAGGAGATACTTTATCTCTGATTTAACAGAGATTGAAAAACTTAGAAACTTCTTCAGAAAAAAAAGGGAGAAATATATAAATAAAATAACAAGTTTTAAAATTCCGGAACTTATAACCGACAAAATTGAGCGAGGTGAATATATAAAAAATGAAGGTATAATACCAGAAAACATTAAAGGTTTGGATTGATTAACTCTTGACTTTTACCTGTACTTGTTGTAATGTTTAAAATTGAACACAAGCTTTTTTAAGACATTGGAGAGAGAATGAGAAAAAATATTATTATAATAGTTATAGTTATACTTGTGCTCATATTTGGGAGAATGTTTATTTCCAAATTTGATAAAATTAAAACTGCGAAAATGCAGGCAAAAATGAGTACCCCTGCCGTTACAATAGAAGAGGTCGGAACAAGAAATGTAGTAAGGCAATTTGAGTCTCCCGCAAGGGTCGTGGCTAAGTACCGTGTCAGCATACTTGCACGTATAAGCGGTTATCTGACTAAAAGTTATTTTAAAGAGGGAGATTATGTTAAAGCCGGACAGGTCTTGTTTGAGATTGAACCTCAGCAATATCAGTATTCAGCGAATCAAGCAAAAGCAAATCTTGCAAATGCTCAATCTCAATATGAATATTATGAAAAACAACTTGCAAGATATGAGGAACTTGTTAGTCAAGATTTTATAGCAAGAGCTGATTATGATAATATACTATCCCAGAGAGATGCATATAGGGCGCAGGTCGAAAGTGCGGCAAGTGTATATAGAGATGCAGAAAGGAATCTTGGTTATACCCAAGTCAAGTCACCTGTAGACGGACGAGTCGGGATAATTACGGTAACAGTCGGTAACTATGTCACTGCATCAAGCGGACCGTTAACAACTATTAACAGTTTTGAACCAATGTATGTAACATTTCCTCTTGATGCAAAAGATTATGCAGACCTGGTGAGAATTGATAAAAGTGCTGATGTAAAAAGAAAAGTAGAATTTATATTCAGCACAGGTAAAAAGTACGAATTTGAAGGTGTTCAAGATTTTTATGATAATAAAATTGATGAAACAACAGGTACGATTACTTTACGGGCAACCTTCCCGAATCCTAATAATCAATTGATTCAAGGGGATTATGGAAGAATTATTATTTATTCAAATGCAAAAGATGATATTCCGGTTGTGCCCCAAAGTGCAACACAGGAAAACCAAGAAGGCCGGTACTTGTATATTCTTGACGAAGAAGGCTTGCCAAGGATGGTTTATATAAAAACAATGGGACAAACAAGTGACGGAATGTGGCTGGTTTCTGAAGGCGTCCAAAAAGGTGATAAGCTTGTTACCAGCGGACTGCAAAAAATTGTGCCCGGCAAACCTGTTAGGATAATTAATTCTGAGTCGCAAGGTAAAATAAAACAGGAAAAGAAGCCAAATATATTTATAAGATTAATTAATAAAATTAAAGGCTCATAACATAAAAGGGAATATAAATGGCAGGTAATTTATTTATAAGACGACCAAAGTTTGCAATAGTTATCTCACTCGCAATAATTTTAGCGGGATTGATTTCGATGACAACCCTGCCGTTAGAGGAGTATCCGTCTATTACGCCGCCGCAGGTTATTGTTAATGCAACATATGCAGGGGCCAGTTCTGATGTTATTACATCTACAATTGCTGCTCCGGTTGAATTACAGCTAAACGGTATCGAAAATATGATATATATGACATCGGAATCTCAAAACGGTTCATATAGATTAACTCTTTTCTTTGAGGTTGGAACAGATCCGGACATGGCTCTTGTAAATGTTCAAAACCGTTTACAGCTTGTTACGCCTCGTTTACCTGAAGAGGTGCGGCGATATGGATTAACTGTAAGAAAATCGACAGGCGGGCCGGGATGTTTAATGCTTTCTTTGACATCTCCAAATGGTACATACAACTCATTATTCTTAGCGAACTATGCAACCATGTACGTAAAGGATGAACTTGCCCGTGTCAAAGGGGTCGGTAATATAAATGTATTCGGTGCAGGTGATTATTCTATGAGAATTTGGCTTAAACCGGATAAAATGGCTAGCATGGGCGTTTCAACATCTGATATAAGCAGCGCGGTAAGTGCTCAAAACACACAAACTCCCGCAGGTAATATAGGTGTTGAGCCAATGGACTCACCTCAAATGATGAAATTTACGCTCAGGACGAAAGGACGTCTGGCAAATGTCAGTGAATTTGAAAATATTGTTGTAAAATCGAATGTTGACGGTTCGAATGTCCTGTTAAAAGATGTCGCAAGAGTGGAACTCGGTGCTGAGTTATATTCATCCTCTGCGACTATAGGCGGCAATCAGTGCGCCATGATTTCTATAGCGCAGCTTCCCGAAGCAAACACTATTGATCTTGTAAATCGTATTGAAGCCCGGATGGAAGAGCTTAGCAAAAGCTTTCCTAAGGATATTGTTTATCATGTACAATATGATGATACAGAGTTCGTAAGAGAATCTATTCATGAAGTTATCGGCGCTATTATACTTGCAATTGTACTTGTAAGTGCCGTTACTTATCTTTTCTTAGGGACTGCCCGCGCTTCTTTGATTCCGTTCTGTGCAATACCCGTATCGTTAATCGGGGTATTTATTTTTATGGCAATACTGGGCTTTTCAATAAATCTATTAATACTATTCGGACTTGTACTGGCTGTAGGTCTGGTTGTTGATGATGCTATCGTTGTACTTGAAAATACCCAAAGGCATATCCAAGACGGGAAAAATGCCAGAGAAGCTACTGAAATTACCATGGAAGAGGTTTTTGGTGCTGTTGTTGCAACCTCTCTTGTATTGATGGCTGTATTTGTTCCGGTATCTTTTATGTCCGGTATAACGGGGCAGATGTTCAGGCAGTTTGCCGTGTGTATTGCAACATCAATAGGTCTCTCTACTCTTGTTGCATTAACGCTTTCTCCGGCATTATGTGCGACAATTTTAAAATCCGGCAATAGTAAAATTGATTTTGAGTTTATTCAAAAATTTGAGGATTGGTTCAACAGTCTGCGCGAGAAATATTTGGATTTGGTTCATGTTTTTGTTAAATCTCCAAAGCGTACTATGCAAGTATTATTAGGAGTTGTATTATTTATTCTTGTAATGTTTAAAATAACCCCAACGGGTTTTCTGCCGGATGAAGATAAAGGTGCTTTCTTTACACAAGTTCAGCTGCCTGACGGTGCAACGCTTTCAAGAACAGGCGAGGTTGCACAAAAAATTACCGATCAGATAATCAATATTCCCGGTGTTGAAAGCATAATGCAGGTAAACGGATTTTCAGGTGAAAATACGGCATTTATTGTAACCAAGCTTAAACCATGGTCAGAAAGAAAAACAAAAGCTCTTTCTGTTAACAATATAATAAAACAGGTTAATGCTATAACTGCTAAATGTACTGAGGCAAATTCTTTTACTTCGCAGCCCGCAGCCATTTCCGGTATGAGTAATTTCGGAGGTTTTGAATATCAGTTATTAGATAAAGGAGGAAGAAGTTCAGACGAATTATTCAGTCAGGCGACAGCACTCTTAGCTGCGGCAAGAAAAAGTCCTGATTTTTCAAGTCTTTATACTTCTTTTACGGCTTCCCTGCCGCAAATTATAGTGGATGTGGAAGCGGAAAAAGCTATGGCACAAGGAGTTACAATAGCTGAGATATATACTACCCTATCAGCTCAGTTTGGTTCAACATATATAAACGATTTTAATAAATATGGCAGAGTTTACCGTGTATATATGCAAGCTGATGCGCCGTACAGAGCTACTTTAAATGATATTAATAAAATATATGTAAAGAATAATCAAGGGAAAATGGTTCCGCTGTCTTCAGTTGTAACGCTAAGAAATGTAGTGGGACCGTATTCAATCAAGAGATTTAATATGTATACAGCAATTACTGTTAACGGTACACCCGCAAGCGGTGTAAGTTCAGGAGCTGCAATGAATGAAATGGAAAGAATTTCTGATGAAGTTTTACCTATAGATATGGGGTATGCATGGTCAGGAACCTCACTTCAAGAAAAACAATCTTCAGGTCAAATTGGACCGATACTAACAATGGCGCTAACTTTTGTTTACCTTTTCCTTGTGGCATTATATGAAAGCTGGACTCTGCCGATAGCTGTATTAATGATATCTCCTGTAGCACTTTTAGGTGCATTGTTCTTTCAATACGTATCAGGACTTGCCCTGGATATTTATGCACAGGTAGGGTTAGTTATGTTAATCGGGTTAAGTACAAAACAGGCAATTTTGATAGTTGAGTTTGCCAAAGATGCAATGGAAAAAGATGGTATGAATTATATTGATGCGGCAATGCAGGCGGCTAAACTTAGATTCAGAGCTGTTATGATGACTAATATCGCTTTTATACTGGGTTTATTACCTCTTGTGTTTGCACATGGCGCAGGGGCTGGAAGCAGACATTCTATAGGTGTTTCAGTATTTGGCGGTATGCTTGCTGTTGCTTTTATCGGAAGTATCCTTGTCCCTGCCTTCTTTGTTACAATTAACGTTATGAAAGAAAAGACCGGTTCTTTTATCAACAAATTTAGGAATAAAGATTAAAGAGAGTTATATATGAAAAAAATATTAATATTACTTTTAATATTATCAATGTTTCAATTGACATCATATGCAGCTTTTTGGAATAAACAACCCAAAGAACCGCTCGGTAATACAGTCAATAAAGAGGAGTATCCTGCGAGTAAAGATGTCGAGCCTACTATAAATGAAACTGAAAATACAATTCTGATAAAAGGCGGCATTGAAGAAACTATGGATATCAGCCTGGAAGAATGTTTAAGATATGCTTTGGGTAATAATCCCCGGATTCAAGCTGCTATGCAGGATGTATTTGCTTCTGATGCAAGAATTAAGCAGGCCTGGTCTGCGTACTTCCCGCAATTTAGTTGGCAAACAGGCTATACAAGAATAAAACAACTGCAATTGTCTGATGCTTTGGGGCAAAATTTGATATTTAATTATTATGTACTGGGACAAATTTCCGCAAGCCAGATGCTTTATGATTTTGGGGTAACACAGAATCAGGTAACAATCAGAAAATTAGACAATCAAGGATATAAAATTGCTTTAACCGGGACTGTTAATGATGTTATCTGTGAAGTAAAAAAAGCTTACTACAGCCTCCAATATGCACTTGAAGCTAAAAAAGTTGCCGAAGAAATGGTAGAAAGATATGAAGCTTTCTATGAACAAGCAAAAGCTTTTTACAAAGCTGGTACATCTCCAAAAGTTGATGTAACAATTGCAGAAGTTAACCTGAGTAATTCAAAGCTTCTGTTAATACAAGCTGATAATTCTGTTGATATTGCTATGGCTAAGCTAAATAATACGATGGGTATGCCTTATGCAAACAGATATAATATTTCGGATAATTTGAGATATAATCCTTGTGATATAACACTTGATGACGCTATTAAAATTGCAAGGGAATCAAGACCCGAATTTTTATTAGCAGAAGTTCAAGTGGAAGAAGCAAGACAAAATGTTAAACTGGTTAAAAAATCCTACTTTCCTCAATTAACATTAGAGGGTCAGTATCAAATAGGCGGAAGGTCTTTTGTATCTAATTATGGTTATAACTTCGGCGGATATTTAAACTTTCCGACTATTAACGGAATGCTGATTCGAAATGAAATAAAAGAAGCAAAGGCTTTGTATTCAAAAGAACAGGCAAATGCTGCTAATACAAAAAATAATATTTATTATGAGGTACAGCAAGCATACTATGCAATGATTGAAAGAAAAAACTCTATTCCCGTATCTTTTCTTGGCATGAAACAAGCTAAAGAGAATTATGAACTTTCTTATGGCAGGTATAAAGTGGGTGTTGGTAATCCCATTGAATTAAAAGAAGCACAAACTCAATATCAGAATGCACTTCTAACATATTATGATTCTTTGTATCAATTTAATGCGGCAAAAGCAGATTTAGAAAAATATATAGGAAAAAATATAGCAGAAGGCGAAGTACAGCTCAATACGGCTAAAAACAGAAAGTTACAAGTATCTCAGAATTCATAGTATATTTAATGTATTGAGCTAAGTTCTAATGTATAATATAATAATATCAGTCAGGAGAATAATATATGTTGCCTATTATAACAGAAGAGATTACCACAGAGGTGTTTTCGGAAGCCTTTCAGGATGTTCAAGCCTGGAGGAAAAGTATGGTTCAGTACTTGAAGGAAGAAAATCCGGAAATAAATTCTGCAATACTTGAAGTCGCTAAGTATGATGAGAATATTGATTTAAAAGCGGTTGCTTTAGGAGCTTATTTAGCCTATAGATTGGTTGAAACTGCTACTGAATCTGAAAATACATCTTTAGAAGATTAAGACTGATAAATAATAAATTTTACAGGGTATCGAAATTTGATACCCTGTTTTATTATGTCACAAAGATTAAATTGTTAATTTTTAGTTAAAAAAAAGGGAAATATTAGATAACAGAGTAATAATATAAGTGTTAGAAGTAATGTAGACTGTGTTAAGAAACGAAAGGAGAATATTATGAAATTCTTAATTAAAAAATCGCCTGACGGATTCATAAAATCAGTAAACGATGAAATTAGTTCTATTTTAAACAGAAATTTTGACAGTTTTTTCCCGGAGTACATATTTAATGAGGAAATGGACAAATATGCAATGCCTGTTGAACTCCATGAATTTGAAAAAGAATACAGCGTAAAGGCCGAATTACCGGGTGTAAAAAAAGAAGATCTTGATATTGATATTGATAAGAACCATATTACAATTAACGCGAAAAAAGAAGAAGAGCATAAGGAAGATACAAAAGGATTCAGAAAATCCGAGTTTAAATATGGTGAATTTTCAAGAGCCGTGTACTTTCCTATGGAAATTGATGTTGAAAAAACAACTGCTGAACTTGAACACGGCATATTAACTATAAAAGCTCCGAAATTAAATGCAGAAAAAGAGGACGTAAGAAAATTAACAGTTAAATAATGGTATCCGGTAATAAACGTTAAGAGAGGCTGAATTTGTTAAAATTCAGCCTCTCTTGTGTTATTTGTTATTTTTGTGTTATTATATACAAAGTTGGTTTTCTAGGGTTCCGGGGCAAATGCTTGCTGGTCCGAGAGAAAACCCATAGAAGAAATTCTATGCACACGGAAGGATAAAAACCTGGGAGATTATTTCAATATCTTTCGGGCTTTTTTATTAGTTTTAAAGGAAGGGGTATTTATGGAGTGGATTTATTTGTTTATTGCCGGAATCTTTGAAGTAAGTTGGGCAATTTGTTTAAAGTACTCACACGGATTTACTATATTGCTTCCGTCAATACTTACAATCATTCTTATGGTTGCAAGTATCTACTTTCTTGCTCTTGCATTAAAGAGCCTGCCCCTTGGAACCGCTTACGCAATATGGACAGGAATAGGCACATTAGGCACTGTAATACTTGGTATTATTCTTTTCAAAGAACCGGCTACTGCTTTAAGGCTTTTTTGTATAATGCTCATTATCTGTGGGATTACAGGTCTAAAACTTATTTCACACTAAAATGTTTTAGTGTGACCTTTTCCATTCTTTAATTTTTTCAAGCTTATCTTTATATTTTGCTTCAAGTCCCTGCTCAGTTGGAATGTAGTATTCTTTACCGGCTAATGAATCTGGCAGGCATTGCATACTTGTAAGTTTTTCTTTTGTATCATGAGCGTACTGGTAACCTTTTCCATAATTTAATTCTTTCATTAATTTTGTAGCGGCGTTTCTTATTACAAGCGGAACCGGTTCTGCGATTTCTCGTATTGCATCTGTTTTTGCTGTATTATAAGCAATTTCCATTGAGTTTGATTTAGGAGCCAATGACATATATATAACAGCTTGAGTAAGATTCACCGTACATTCCGGCATTCCTATATAGTGACATGCTTGATAGGTCGCAATTGCTTGTTCAAGAGCCCGCGGGTCTGCTAAACCTATATCTTCGCTTGCAAAACGAATTATCCTCCTTGCTATATAAAGAGGATCTTCTCCTGCTTCCAGCATTCTGGCCAGCCAATATACAGCTGCGTCAGGGTCAGAGTTTCTCATTGATTTATGGAGTGCAGAGATAATATTATAATGTTCCTCGCCGTTTTTATCATACAGGAGCGATTTCTTAGATATACATTGTTCAAGTGTGTCATCAGTAACGGTAACTTCCCCCGTTTCACTTATATTTCCGTTTAAAATAACCATTTCAAGCGTCGAAAGGGCATTTCTCGCGTCTCCGTTAGCGAATTTAGCAATTATTTCAAGATGGTCTTCCGTGATATTTATTTTATGGTCCCCATACCCCCTTTTATCGGTGACGGCCCGTTTTAAAAGTGTAATCAACTCACCGGTTTTCAAAGCTTGCAGCACAAAGACTTTACATCTGGAAAGAAGAGCTCCGTTAACCTCAAAAGAAGGATTTTCCGTTGTAGCACCTATAAGAATAATGCTTCCTTTTTCCACAAAAGGTAAAAAAGCGTCTTGTTGTGCTTTGTTAAATCTATGAATTTCATCCACAAAAACAATTGTACGCTCCCCCATTTTGCGAGCTTGTTCCGCATTTGCC
>CALUTN010000040.1 GCA_944323665.1 Candidatus Gastranaerophilales bacterium
CTCGGGTATGAACAAGTGGCAGTGGATTTAACCGCCTGGCTTGCCCAGAATGAACCGGATGATTATGTAAAAGAGACTTTTGACTTCGGACTTCTTGAGGACTTTGACCACCTGTACAGGTACAGCCAGTGGGCTTATATGATAGAAGGTATTAAACCGAACGAAATTGTTCAGGGGCAAACCGATGTAATCCTTGGACGCCCGACCCAGAATCATCATAACTGTAACGCTTTAAGGAGAAGAAAGCATTATGACAAACAAACTGCTTCTCCTCAAACAAAAGTAAATATTCTGACTCTTGTATCAGGAGAACAGCAGACTCATAACTACTACGCCGAACACGGCTTCACATACGGCAACCATGTTTTAAGAGAAACCTACTCCGAAATCAAAGACGTGGAAGAAGAACACGTAACAATGTATGAATCTCTTATTGACCCGACGGAAAGCCTGTTTGAAAAACTTCTTGTTCACGAGTTTACGGAAGTTTGCAACTACTATACATGTCTTGAAGACGAATGCGACGAAAAAATTAAAAAAATCTGGGAAATGTTTCTTGATTTTGAACTCGGACATTTAAAAATCGCTTCCGAACTCTTTAAGAAATACGAAAAACGCGACCCTGAAGAAGTTATCGGTGAAAATATAGTTATTCCTTGCAGATTCAAGAGCCAGAAAGAATATGTAACAAAAATTCTGACTTCCGAAATTGATAAGAGATTGGGTACAAATATGGATTACACCAAAATTAACAAACTCCCTGAAGATTGGGCAAGTTATAAAGTTCAGTCAGCTCAAGCGGAATTAGGTTCTCCTACAGAAAATACCATAAGAATAGCGGCTCTTCATAATACAAGAGATATTGTGGAAGCTGATGAAACTTTAAAATCCCGTCAGGTTGCGTTGTTGGAAAAAGGGCTTGAAAAAGAAGCACTTGCGGAAGATACGGTCATGCCGGATGAGCTTCAGGAAATGATTGATGATTATGAAGAAATTAAAGACAAAAAAGAAAAAATAACAAAATAGGGCTGAAACCCAGAATAATAAAAAGGGGCGGTTTTTGACCGCCCTTATTTTCGCTCGTTTATATCGCACTGTGGAATGTTCTTGAAATTACATCATCTTGCTGTTCTTTTGTTAATTTAATAAAGTTAACAGCATAGCCTGAAACCCTCACCGTTAATTGAGGATATTTTTCCGGATGAGCCTGGGCATCAAGTAATGTGTCACGGTTAAATACGTTTACATTAAGGTGATGTCCGCCCTTTTCTACATATCCGTCTAATAAACTGATTAAATTTTCTTCTTGTTGAGTTGCAGTTGTCATGTTTATCTCCTTATGGTATTTATCTTTTTACATTTTTATTATAGACTATGATTAACAACATTTCCGTTGTTTTTACAACATTATTAAAAATTAGGGGAATTTTTTATGGAAAAGCTGGAAAAATATTATCATCAGATTAAGAATTCACCTGTATTTTACGGGATGAAGGATGATGAACTTCAAGGGTTGTTAGATTGTTTCAATGCCAGAATCAGAAATTTTGAAGAAGGGGAAATGATAATAAGACAAGGAGACAGGATAACTAATATTTACCTGATTCTTGAAGGAGCGGTCAATATAGAAAAGGATTCTTACTGGGGAAGGAGAATAATTATTACCCAGCTTTCCGTTAACGATAATATTGCGCTGGCTTTTGTAGCTTCCAAAAATATCGAATCCAATATTGATGCAGTGGCGGCTCAAAACACAAGGGTTCTGGTTTTGAGCTATGAAAAATGTACTTCAATGTGCCAGAATGCCTGCACAAGGCATAAAGTTTTGATTAATAATTTGTTTGATATTTTATCTAAAGAAAATATTGAACTTATCCAAAAAATAGAAAATGTTTCTCAAAAAACTATCAGAGATAAACTTTTAACCTATCTTTCAAACGAGGCTAGAAAAAGGAAATCAAACTCTTTTGAGATTCCGTTTAACAGGCAGGATTTGGCTGACTACTTAAATATTGACCGCTCGGCAATGAGTTTTGAATTATCTAAACTCCAAAAAGAAGGGTTAATTAAGTATAATAAAAACAAATTTGTGCTCAGTGCAAGAGTATAAGTAAAAGAGAGTAAGAAACTCTTACTCTCTTTTTAAATTCTTTTAATTTATACTAGCCGATAACAGGAGCGACAAAAGTTCTTGCAGCAAGGTCTTTATCAAGCATTAGGAGAGCCTTTTTATCATCTCCGATTAATCTTAAGGTTGCAAGAACACCACCGACAGTTGATTCTTCTTCAACCTGTTCTTTAAGATACCAGTTTAAGAATTGCATAGCTGCACGGTCTTTAACCTCTTCTGCTACGTCCATAAGAGCATTAATTCTTGAGGTTACAAATTCTTCATGTCTTAATACGTGTTCAAAGATTGTGAGCGGGCAATTCCCTTCAACAACCGGTTTTTCAATAGCACCAAGCTCAATCTTACCCCCTCTTTCATTTAAGTAATCAAACATACCCATAGCATGAGCGTGTTCTTCCTGAACCTGCACATCAAACCAGTTTACAAAACCAAGAAGATTTTGTTCCATAAAATACGTTTTCATAGCAAGATAAAGATATTCTGAGAAAAATTCTTTATTAATTTGGTCATTAAAAGCTGCTTCTAATTTTTCATTAATCATAATTTACCTCCAAATTCTTATGGCTTTATTTTAACACAATTAACAATTTGTTACAAAATAAGCAATATTTTTTATTAAATTGTTTTAAACGAAGTATGAAAATCCAAAATAATACTAATTTAATCCAATTTAATCAGAAATTTTCTCCAAGATTTGTTTCGCAGCCCGCATTTAGGAGCGTGCAGACTCTTACACATTGCAACATAGGTTCAATGGCAGAAGGAATTATAGGAAAAGTAAAAGTTAACAAAAAAACAGGTGAAGAAGCTTATCTTGATGTTATGAAACTTGTCGGAGTTTCCGGAGATGAAACATATCAGCTCAGGACAAAAATGGGACATATTATCGGTGAAATTGAAATGAGAATTAAAAAAGCTCCGCAAGATTACGACCGTCTTGAATTTCCGGAAGATCCGAGTCATGTTTTTGTTGAATATCTCAGAAATTATTCAAGAAAAGGAACACCGTTTCATATAGAAGAGCTTGAAGAATATAAAGATATAGGTACACGCCTTTTGCAGATTGCACAAAGAAGAAGCGATGAAGCCAGATGCTGCGGGAATATTAAACTTATATCCAAAAATGAATCAATGCCATTCTATGAAAAATTGGGATTTAAAAAAGAAGAAACAGATCCTTGGGGCAATCCTAATAAATATTATCTTCCGCCGGATGCCAAAGAGCCTTTTTCAAGGCGCTCAGGCGGGCTGTAAATCTAATGCCTTATATCTTTCTAAATCCGCATTTATCATCATTCGGCACAAACCCTGATATGAAACTTTTCGTTTCCAGCCTAAGACTTTTTCAGCTTTAGACGGATCTCCGACGAGAAGTTCCACTTCTGCAGGGCGGAAGAATTTTGGATTAACTTTGACTATTGTTTTACCGGTTTTTTTGTCGATTCCTTTTTCATTTATGCCTTCTCCTACCCATTCAATCTCATAGCCGCAAATTTTTCCGCATTCTTCGACAAAATCTCTAATAGGATGAGTTTCGCCGGTTGAAAGGACATAAGTATCAGCTTTATCTTGCTGGAGCATAAGCCACATACCTTCAACATAATCTCCGGCAAATCCCCAGTCACGTTTTGCATTCAGATTACCGAGTTCCAGCGGTTCGTCTGTAAGTCCCAGCTTTAATTGCGCTAAGTGGTCAGTAATTTTTCTTGTAACAAATTCTTTACCTCTCATAGGACTTTCGTGGTTGAATAGTATTCCGGAGCAGGCAAAGATACCAAAACTTTCTCTGTAATTTGTTGTTATCCAGTGGGCAAGAAGTTTTGCACATCCGTAAGGTGAACGGGGATAAAACGGTGTGGTTTCCCGCTGAGGAATTTCCTGAACTTTGCCAAACATTTCGCTTGTAGAAGCTTGATAGAATTTTGTATTCGGTGAAAATTCTCTTATAGCTTCCAATATATATAGAACTCCCATTCCGTCTGCCTGAACCGTATAGATTGGCTCTTCCCAGGATGCTGCCACAAAACTTTGTGCTGCAAGATTGTAAAACTCATCCGGCTGGTATTTTTTAAGAAGTCTGCAAATGTTTGAAAATTCAAGGAGTTCAAAGTCAACAAGTTCTACTTGTTCAAAAATTCCGTGTTCTTTAAGTTTGGAAAAAGTATCCGTTGCTCCGCGTCTGTAAAGTCCGACAACTCTATAACCTTTTTCAAGCAAAAACTTTGCTAAATATCCTCCGTCTTGTCCGGTTATGCCGCTTATCATTGCTGTTTTCATAATTTAATTCTCCTTTTCTGCTTGAATTGCCGGCGGAACTTTTTCATTTGATAAAATACAGTACTCGCAAGCATCCATATATTCTTTGTTGTAAAAATTAATTAAATCTTGTTTTAAATTTTTTGAATTAATTAAATCCACACTGTCGTCAATTTTAAATAAATTTAGCTCTCTTGCTGCGGTAGCTTTTGAGCAAATATCCATTTTTCCGTTAAGAATAGAATTACATTTTGTTCTATAGCATTCCAAAACCTTTTCTTTGGTGATTTCTTGCGGAAATTTATTTTTGGAAAATCCGTATTCTTTTACCCAAGACCAATCTTCCGGTTTTTGGATTCTAACATTATTTTCATTCAGCAATTCTCTTATTTTTTCCTGCTTAAGAATCGGAACAAGCTCCGGATTATCTGCGTAGTTGCTTATATAAACACAAATTTTCTTATTGTGTTTATTTAAAACTTTTAGCAGTTTTTCGGACGGAAGCATTGTCCCGTTGGTTATAAGCTGGATGAGTGAAATATTTTCTTTTTGCGCCGCATAATCAAGCATTGCCGGAAGTTCCGGACTTATCAGCGGTTCTCCGCCTAAAAAGACCAGGTGTCTTATTAGGTTAACTGCAGATGTAATGTTATCAATTGACTGCTTAAATTCTTCAAAACTCATATCAGAGCGTTTGGTGCTGTCAAGCTGAGGAATAAGCGCACAGCATTCTTTACAGTGCAAAGTGCATTTTGTTGTTATACAGAATTCAATTTGCGGAAGATTAATTATGTTTTTATTAAAGAAATTTTTCTTTTCTTCTTCCACATAGTTGTCAAAAATCTCTTTCTTCTTCATAGGGTTTATAAAATGACCTTCTTTGAACCAGAGAAAACGCAGCATCTCTATTCTCATTCTTGATACAGCATTTTCTTCTATATATCTTTTATAAAAACTTCTTGTCATATTTGCGGTAATCATTATTTTTTATTCCTTTCCTCAACTTTTGGGTCTTTCCAGTCTTTTGTATGAATTTTTAGAATCGGAATTCCGAAGAAATACCATTTTGTTTTATACCAAGTTGATTTCTTTTCTTTCAAAAACGGAATTAAACCGAAGAGTTTAAAAGTTTTTTCAAAACTCAGAGGTTTATATTCTCCTCCGGATGTAGAATCCAGCGGCACCATAAGCCGCGGGAGGATTCCGTCGCATGAACGGTTTGTAAACTCTCCGTTATCTTCTTTTTCCAAAAGATTCATATCACTTTCCGGAATTTCCCAGCCAAATACTTCAAAATTTTGCTTTATATGTTCAGTGTTTTTAGAACCGATAAGAGGTGAAAATCCTTTCTGGAGATTCCATCTGATAGCAATCTGCGCCGGGGTTTTACCGAGCCTATGACCAATATCTTGTACAACAGGGTTTTTAAGAATTTTTCCTTCAAACAAAGGTGCCCAGGATTCAATCAGAATATTTTGTCCTCTGCAGAATCCGGCAAGTCTTATTTGCTGATGCTGCGGATGTGTTTCCACCTGGTTTACCATAGGTTTAATCTCAGCTTTAGACAACAAGAACTCAAGGTGCTCAATTCCGTAATTAGAAACGCCAATAGCACGGACTTTCCCTTCTTTATAGAGTTTTTCCATAGCCCGCCAAGAATCTATATTTTTAATTTTCCAGTCAGCATCGGTTCTATCCACATCATGAATCAGGTATAAATCTAAATAATCTAAGCCGAGTTGTTCCAAACTCTCTTGAAAATTGTCTAAAGTTTCCTCATAAGACATTCTGTGCATATAAAGTTTTGAGGTTATAAAAAGGTCTTCTCTTTTTACAATACCTTCTTCAATGCATTCTTTTATTGCTTTTCCTACACCTATTTGATTATGGTATGCCCAGGCTGTATCAATATGTCTGTAACCTGATTCTATTGCACATTTGACTGAATTTACGGTAACTTCGCCTTCCGGCATTCTGTGTAATCCGAATCCGACAGCCGGAATCTTTACTCCGTTTGAAAGTGTGTAATAAATTTGTTCAGTTAAGGTTTCTGTCATAAGCTCTCCTTTATTTTTTAATAAGCTTTGCTCTTAAAATACTCGCATAATCTTTAAACTCTTGTTTTTTATTCGTCTTGCCGTAATTTGTGTTATGGATTCTTCTGTTTGAAGAAACAAAGTCAATCTTTTTGGTTTTGATATTATATTCTTCAAACTTTGATGTAAGGCTGATTACTTCTCCGGCTGTTAAGTTTTCGTCAAAATAGCCGATTTTATCAAAGACGGATTTTTTAATAAGCATTGAGCCTCCGAGTGCGCCGTAATAAGCTCCCGGTTTTATAGGCTGCGGCTCGGAATCCGGCGAAAGAAAATCTCTGATTTTTGTTATTACAACTTCCAGAGCATTGTCTTTTTCAAATTCTGCATACATTGTTTTTAGTGCATTGAAAGTTAAGATATCATCATGGTCATGAAACATAATGTATTTTCCTTTTGCTTCTTTTAAACCCGTATTTTTGCCCGCAATTTGTCCTTTAGTTTTTTCATGTTTAATAACTTTGCAGCCCAAGGATTGTGCAAGTTGTATTGTGTTATCGTCGGAAAAATCGTCAACAACAATAATTTCTGAATTTATATTTTGTTTTTTTATTCCTTCTACAGCTTCTTTCAGATAATTTGTTCCGTTTTTAACCGGAATAATGACAGAAATTAGAGGTTCAGGAGATGTTTTTTTATTTGCATCAGGATCAGTTTTTTCTATAAATTCCATTTGTTTTAAAAGTACTTTAAGCGGAATTCTATGCTTGTTTGAAAGAAAATAAATATTTTTCTTACTAAACCAAGAAGCATTTCCCCAATGTACGGCATAAGTATTAGGAGATATTAAATCCGATGAAAATTCCTCGGTATAATGTTTGGGATGGAAACAGCAGCACGGATAAATTGTAATTAATCCATGTTTTGTAATCTCTTCCGGATTTGTTTGAATATTCAAAGTTTCCAGCTTTTCTTTAAAAATTTTAGTAATAATAAAAAGCGGGCTTTGCCAAATATCTTGTGCATAAAATTCTATAAGATTTTTCAAAATCGGATGTTCTTTTTCTGCCCCGAATACGGCAAGTTCAGGAATATTATTTTTGGAATTTCCTGCAAACATTTTATTGTCAAGGAGAGTATCAAAATTTTTATATACGGTTATATCCGTATCCATATATATTCCGCCATGGTTATATATTATATTCAACCTCATATAATCGGATACAAAAGCCCAAAGCTTTAAATCGTATACAGTTTTAAACCAGAGATTTGTATTATATTCATGTTCAAAATCAAACCACTCGGAAGTTTTTTCGTTAACTTCAATTATTTCGTATTCAGGAAGATTTGTTCTCCAATTTTCTAAACATATATTTGCAAGTGTTGATTTTGGTTCATTGTATCCCCAGACATAAAAAATTCTTTTTGGTATCATTTGACCTCCTCCAGCTGTTCTGCAGTTTCAATAAACATTTCCGGCGAAGGCAGTTTGCAATAATGACAAAAGTCAAAATTCTCCTTATTGTAAAATGCCAGAAGAGATTTTGTAACGTCTTTCGGATTGGCTTTCATTATATTTACAGTTTCGTCATTTTCTGCTTTGTATCCGTGTTTGCCAAACAACATATAAAATTGGAGCGGACATAAATATAAAATCCCGTTAGCATAAGTATGGCAGTTATGGATTCTGCAATCTTTTGTTTTTGTAAAATTATTTTTTGCTTCACCCGGAGAAAGAACAAGCGGCGGTTTTTCCCAGGGCGGCATGGTTTCATTTTCAAAATCCGAGACAGAATACAGAATATTATTCTTATCAAAAATCTCAACCAGTTCTTTAATTTTTAATTTTGGTTTTAAACTTTCATTAGCGCTGTAGTTTGAAATCCAGACGATAGTTTTTTTATTATTTTTTAAAACTTTGATTAATTCATCAGACGGTAAAAGTGTTGCATTGGTTGTAATATTAACATGTTTGATTTGGTGTTTTGATTGCGCATATTTAACCATTTTAGGCAAATCTTGCGATAAAAGCGTCTCTCCTCCGATAAGGTCAAGGGCATAGAGCAAATCAACCGATTTTAATAATTTGTCCAGTTCAATTTTAAATTTTTCAAACGGAACTTGTTTTATATTATTTTCAAAATACGGAGTATAATGACAGCATTCCTTACATTTTAGGGTGCAAATAGTTGTAACCTTGTATTCAATATGAAAAAGAGAAGGCTTTTTAGTAAAAAAATATCTCCATCTGAAATATCGGAGGAAGAATTTTTTCCCGAATTTTTCAAAGAAGTATTTTCTTTTATTTTTCACTTTATTAGTATAATAAAATTTAGCCTCGCTTGATTTTAGATAGGTTTTATACTCTGCAAGATTCATTAATAGGTGCTCCTATAGTTTCAATAATCTTTTCGGACATAATTTTGTATGTCTTATCCCAGTTAAATAATTCCGCCCTTTTTAGTCCTTTTTTGATATATTCATCTCTCAGGTTTTCATCAAAATAAAATTTTCTGAAAGCTTCAATAACTTCATCCTCATCTTCGGGGTCAACCATCAGAGCTGCATCACCTACGACTTCCGGAAGCGAACTGTTATTTGCGCAAATTACGGGAACCCCGCACATCATTGCTTCCAGAGGCGGCATTCCGAATCCTTCATAGAGCGACAGAAAACTAAAAAATAAAGAATTACTGTAAAGCAGATTTACATCTTCGTCATCAATGTAACCTAAAGAAACAAGTTTATCCTTGTGTGTTTCATACTGTTTGCCGAGTTGTGTTTTTAGAATTTCATCAAATTCTTTTTTCCCGGAGCCGCCAAAATAGAAATACAAATCATCAATTTTATACCTGTCAATGAACTGTATGAAACATTCAATATTAAAAATAAGATTTTTCCTTGGATCATTAACCGCACCAATGTAGAAAATATATTTGCTGTTTGGTTTGACAGAATATTTTTGTAATACTTTTTCAAGCTTATTTTTATCTTTTTGCGGATAAAAATTTTGAGAAGATGAAATTGGAGTAACCGTCATTCTCTTTGCATCAAATTGGTCAAAAAATCTTAAAAAATCATTTTTGCAGCATTCAGAATCACAAAAATAATTGATATGAGAAGGAAGTGAGGCATAAGCACTCCAAAAACTTGTTTTAAAATCCGGCTCAAACCAATCGTATTTTAAAATCGGAATTACATCATAAAGTATATTGAATACGGCGGGACGTTTTCCCTTCATCGGCTGTCTGTTCGGTGCAGGGTTAAAATATACATCATATTCTTCCGGATGAAAATTTTTATTTGGAATGATTCTTCCGTCACCGAGTTTAAATTCTGCTATTACATATTTTAAATTTGCCGTAAGCGGGTCCAGCTTGAAAAATTCCGTACCGTAATTTCTTTGTAACCATAGCGTAATATCAAAGCGGGAATCTGATACAAACTTTTTAAGAAGATTCCATATAACCATATATATTCCTCGTCGTCCGCCGAGGTCATGATTAGCTATACAAATAACTGACGCATCAAAAAGAACTTTTATCGGGTATTTGACGCTTACTGCCTGAATTTTGTCAAACAAGTCATCAAAAATTTTGCGAAGTTTCCTTCTGTTTCTGTCTTTTCCTTTTTGAGTTTGATAGATACTGTCAAGAAGTCTTCCGAAAATAATAGCGTGATTTTCTCGTGAAAGGTTTTGTTTCAGTGAAAAATCAGCAATCATTTCAATATATTTAACATAAGAATGTATTTTTTCTTCGTCCCAAATATCGGAATTTAGACTCCCCTCTCTTCTCATATAGTAATATTGGGCATTATTTATTACTTCAATCTTGTTTGCAAGAATAGCAGCTTTTATTGTAAAAACCGGGTCTTCTCCGACAAGCAGTCCCTCCGGAAAATCAATTTTATTTTTCTTTATAAAATCTGTTTTAAAAATGGCAGTTGTATATTGACACCAAAAATTAAGTTTATTCTGCCTGATTTTATAATTTTGCTCATCAATTTCTGTTTTTCCGTCGGGATAGCAGAGCTTCATATCCGACCCCTTAATAATATCCGCACCTGTTTTAACAGCTTTTTTGTAAAGATTTTCATAAAAATCAGGCTCAATATAGTCATCAGAGTCAATAAATCCCAAATACTCTCCGCCGGCTTCTTTGATTCCTGCATTTCTTGCTGCTGCAGCTCCTTGATTCCGGGTAAAATTTATTATTTTTACCCTTTTATCTTTTGCTGAATATTCCCTTAAAATTCCAAGCGAATTATCAGCGGAACAATCATTAATACAAATAATTTCTATGTCCGAAAGTGTCTGGTTTAAGACACTTTCAAGACATCTTTGAAGATACTTTTCCGTATTAAAAACCGGAATTATAACAGAGATTTTTGGCATTACTAAACTTCCATTTTTGCTTCGCGTCTTTTTACGTCTTCTTTATCCGGATTGAGAGAACTTTTCTCAGGAGTCCAGCCGGATTCTTCTTTAACTTCGTGAATAGGGTCAGCAAGTAAAAGTTCCTGCGCATCATTGTATTCCCGAACATCAAGAATAAAATTATCTTCTTTTGCAGTTTCATAAAGAATGCTTACAGAACCTTCCGACGGAGCGGATTCTAAAATTACCTCTTTTTCTGCAAGAGATTTTATAAAAGAGTTAAAATTTTCTTCCAAGCTTTCAGGCACATCCGGCATTGATTTCAGTTCTGCCAGAATAGATTCTGTTGAAGCCCCGTTAATCAGATTTTCATATACAGCAGTGCCCAGAGCATTCATTCCGTAATAAATCCCGGTCTCGCTGTTAATTATTATTGCGATTCCGTCTGTTATGTCCGCAAACATTTTTTCATCATTTAATACATAATTCATTTTCATTCTCCTTTATTTTTTCACTGAATTCCCTTAAACATTCCACATTTGCCCCTATATCGGAACAGAGGTTTATTTTGTAAAAATTTAGATTTTTCACCATATTTATAAGTTTTTGAACAGTTTTAATATCATGTCTGTCTCCCATCTGGTTAATTGTTGAATGAATAAGATGAGTAATAGCCCGTCCTTTTTCCTGAGGAGTGCAGAGTCTTACGGAAGGCTCTTTGTCTTCAACAATCTCCGGAAACATACAAACTTTTATAGGATAATTTTTCATAAAAGTATGGTGATATTTTTCGATATTGATAACATATTTGTCTTTTCGTGCATTATTAGAAACAAACTTACCCTCCAGCTCGTAATACAACTCGTTATACATTCTAGGAGAGAGGGTAATTATAGAATAAATAGGGTGTGTAAAAAGTTGATTTCCCTTTTTCTCAAGCACAAGATAATCATCCGAAACATACTCAAACCCTCTCATCATAGCTAATACAGCAAGCGTTGATTTTCCTCTTTGACCTCTTGCACAGAATAAAATCCCGTTATTATTCAACCCGACGACAGCCCCGTGTACGAGATTTGAACTCTCTGTTTTAAGTATTTTATTAAACATCTGGACAAAAATATGCCCTTCTTTTATAAACTCTTCCGGCTCAAGGTTTCTTACACCATAATAATAAGTTCTTTTTTCCATATCATAGGCGTTAATAAAACCCCTTTCCGGATTCAAATCTAAAATAGGATGGAATTTTGAATATTTTTCGTCAAATATACCTAAATCCAGATTCTTAAGTTTTAGGGCAAGCATCTCTATTCGAATTCTTAAATTAGTTTTAGGATTAAACTCATTTCCTAATTTTTCCGCAAGATGTTCAAAATCATCCTCTTTCCAAATAACAATAGTTTCATCATAATTCTCGGCAAAATCTTTTATTACATAAGTTAATTGTTTTTGAACAAGGGGAGTAAACTCATCGGAATAATTTATAAAACGTACTGTTTTTATCCCTAAATCCAAATATTTAACCCATTTACAGCCTTTTGCTTCAATGCAATTATTCAAATTATCAAAATATTTTCTTAAATCTTTTTTTTCAGGATTTTTTATTATCATTTTTCCCTCTTAAATCTTTTATAAGTAAACTAATCAGTTTTGGATGTCCTCTCAAAAGCTTTAATAAAGCATATTTTGGTTTGTATTTTAAATAATCGGCAAGAGCCTGTGAATCCAAAATAGTATCTCCAAATTTTATTGCCCGGCACTTTGTTCTCAATTCTTCAAGATAAAACCGGTTGTACATAACAACATTTGAATAATCGTTCATCTCTTTTTCAAACAAAATATTGTTTTGAACACTGTCCGGAAGGATA
>CALUTN010000041.1 GCA_944323665.1 Candidatus Gastranaerophilales bacterium
GGAGCCATATCAGCCTTAAATACTTTTACCAACGCCATTGAGAACACAAATGTCGGCAAATTACTCTCTACCGACGTAGGTATCGCCGGCGGAAGAATGTATAATGCCAGAACAAAGGAAGAACGAAGAGAAATCGGTTTTAGAGACATAAGTTCCATTTATTTCTATATGTGGGCTCAAGGTCATGTAGGGAATTTGCTTAATTTAATACAAAGCGGCAGAATCAGAAGATTAAATCCAACAACGGCCGGGATTCTTGATGAACACCTGCAGAATATTTTGTCTAAGAATAACGGCGAAATGAGTGTTGAAGAGTTCAAAAGAGTTGTACTGGGCAATCCTGAGGAAATAAAGCTCCCGGATAACATAAAATTTGAATCGAAAAAGTCTTCATTCATAAGCCGGATGGTAAACAGTTTTAGAAAGACCCCCTCTGAAAAATTGGAAGTTATAAGAGTCAGTAATCTTGAAAGCCTAATTACAGATGCTTCACAGCGAGTAAAAATAAGACAAATGGCAGAGTTGCAGCCACAAAGAAGCGACGGCGCGGTAATTACGAAACGACAACTAATTGAAGCTCTTAAGGGCGGAGAATTAAATAATCCTAAATTCCTCGACAAGGCATTTTCCGAATTTGCAGGCGGTACAAATAAAGACAGTTATAAGTATATCTCCAACAAAAAACTTTATACTTTAAAAAATTCTATGGAGGACTACATTGCAGATATCTGCAAATCAGCCAAAAACGGAAAAATAAATAAAGCGCTTCTTGATAAAGCACGCAAAGATAATCTTTCGTATAACGGTATAAACTTTGCTGCCGGCTTTCTGGTTGCAGCCGCATTTTTATCAACATTTATACCAAAAATCCAATATTATATAACCAGAAAAACCTCCGGAATTGACGGATTTCCCGCTGGGTTGGATGAAAATCAAAATGTTACCAGAATAAGAGACTAATTACAAAATACACATATAATAGCAAGATATCCTGATTTTACGCTTTGTAAAGTTATGTAACAAAATAAGTAAGCCGTGAAATCAGATATTTTTTATTTACTTTATATATATGTAAACACTAAGATAGGATTTGAAAGATATGCTAACATTTACCGCTTCTGAAGAAAGAGCTAATACATGTTTTAAATTTATCGGCGCAGAGGTTAAATCAACATCAGTACATTTAATTTCTGATAATACATCCTTGATTTCTCCTTCTGCTGCAGATGGCGGCATGGATACATGCAGTTTCTATTCCGGTCCTTCTGATGCTACAATCGCAGCTTTCGGAGAAAGCTATGAAACTACCGGTTCGATCGCATATCTGGGTGGTGAAACAAGCGGTTCTATCGCTTACTCCGGAGCAGGTGAATCCTGCGGGACCATTGCATCCGCATCTGCTTCTTCATTCTCATCAGGAGCAAGCATGGGCGGTGGATGCAGCTACAGTTGTTAATTCAAAAGCGGATATAACATCCGCTTTTATTATGTAAACTTATTGTCAAAAAAATGTGTAGATGATACTATCTTAAAGGGAGAAGAGTTGAATGGAAGAGTTTAATATTATAAAGTTCTTAAAGAGTGCAGTATCCGCGAAAGCTTCAGATGAACACTTACAAGTTGGATATGCTCCTTTTATAAGAAAAAACGGGTTTATTCTGCGTACGAATTTACCGGTACTGACTAAAGAAATTCTTGATAAAGCAGTACTTGAAATAGCACCTCCGTCTTTACGGGATACTATTTTGACAAAGTGTGATGTCGATTTTATGTATGAGATTCACGGTGTTTCAAGATTTAGGGTAAACTATAACCGTCAAATGGATAATCCCGGATTGGTTATAAGAAATATCCCGTACAATATTCCTGCCCTGAAAGAGCTTCAACTTCCGGATATGCTTGAATCCGTAATTAACCACCCTAATGGAATAATTCTCATTACCGGGCCTACCGGAAGCGGAAAATCCACAACAATCGCATCTTTAGTTAACCATATAAATCTGAATACCGCAAAACATATCATAACAATTGAAGACCCTATAGAATACGTATTCGGAAGTAAAAAGAGTATAATATCACAGCGACAGGTCGGTATTGACACAGCGAGTTTTTCTGACGGCATCAAATACGCACTGAGACAAGATCCGGATGTTATATTCATAGGAGAAATCCGGGATAAAGAGACAATGGCTGCAGCTCTTAAGGCTTCCGAGACAGGTCATCTTGTTCTGACAACCCTGCACACCAACGATGCGGTTCAAACAATTAACAGAATCGTCAATATGTTTGAAGAAGCAAATCGTCCGATTATTCGAAAACAACTGGCAGAAGTTTTACGAGCAACAGTTGCCCAAAAGCTTATTTATTCTGATACAAATAAAAAACGTTTTCCGGCATGTGAAATCATGGTAGTTACTTCTACTATCAAAGATTATATTAATAAAGACAATCTTGACGAAATCTATAATTTGCTTAAAGATAACAACGTAGATGACATGATTTCTCTAAACTCTTCTCTTGCCGAACTTGTCAGCTACAAATTGATTTCAGAAGAAGAAGCGCTGGAGAACTCAAATGATCCGCCGGAATTGGAAAAATTATTCAGGGGAGTATATCAAGGAACAAAGGCATATTATGAATAATTATGTGACAGAAGCTATCAATCTTAAATCATATAATCTCAATGATGCAGATAAAATTATAGTTATGTATTCGAAGGATAGCGGACTTATTAAAGGGGTTGCGAAAGGGATAAAAAAGCCTAAGAGCAAGCTCGGAGCAAGAATGGATCTCTTGGTGGCGAATTCGCTGCAGCTGATTAAAGGTAGAAGTATGGATACCATTATTCAGGCGCAAACCGTTAACAATTTCAGAAAAACAAGAGAAGATATGGACAAACTTATGCTTTCTTCTTATGTTTCCGAACTTATAGTCAACTTTGGCGAAGGCTCTGAAGCAGCTGCTGAGGAAATATATAAACTTTTGTACAAAGCACTGAATAGGATTGCAAACTCAAAAGAAAAAAAAGATGCCTTGATTGCTGTTATAAAATTCCAATTAAAGCTCCTTTTAATAATGGGGTTTTGCGTTGAACTCGACTCTTGTCTTTGCTGCAGAGAACAAATAGTCGAAGAAGACATGTATTTTTCTTCTACTATGGGAGGTGTTATTTGCAAAGAATGCAATGAAACTCTCGGGGTTAAACTTAAAATGCATCACAAAATCAGAGATTTCTTACTAGCGATGCTCCAATTTGATTTTGATTATGAGAGCAACTACGATAGAAAAGCAACAGAAAAAGTCTGTCAAGTATGTTTTAACCTTCTAGATGATTATATCAAAGTACACAGCAGTAAAAAGCAAAAAACATTAAAAGTCCTCAAGGAGCTTGCTACCTAATGAAAACAATCCGGCTGGCACATTTATATCCTAAACTGCTTAATATATACGGAGATAGCGGAAATATCCTCACCTTAAAGAAAAGATGTGAATGGCGTAATATTGAAATCGTCGTTGATGAAATTAATATTGGCAGCCCCATATCAGAACATGATATATATTTTATTGGGGGGGGGCAGGATTTACAGCAAATAGAGGTATCCAAAGAACTGTATAAGCATAAGAATTTTTTAGAGCAAGAACGGGACAAAGGTGCTGTATTCTTGGGTATATGCGGCGGATACCAACTCCTGGGGCATTATTATCAGCCGCATATCGGAGAAAAACTTAAGGGAATTAGTTTATTAGATGCTTACACAATTGGCGGCAACAAGCGTTTTATAGGAAATGTTACCGTTAAAACAGAACTGGGCACCCTTGTCGGGTTTGAAAATCACAGCGGTCAGACCTATCTCCAAGGGGAAACAAAGCCTTTGGGAAAAGTTGTTATAGGAAACGGAAACAACGGTAAAGACAAAACAGAAGGAGCAAGATACAAAAATGTTTTTGGTACTTACCTGCATGGCTCCTTTTTACCGAAGAACAAAAATTTTGCGGATTATATACTGGAATTAGCATTGGGAGAAAAGCTTGAACCTCTTGATGATAAAATAGAAAATATAACACATCAGTCATTAATTAACAAAGCTTATTAGTTCTACTTTCCCCATCTTCTACTTCTTCTGTTAAATTCAATAATACATTCAGCAAGAGTATCTTTATTGAATTCCGGCCAATATGACGGAAGTACTATAAATTCAGAATATGCTATCTGCCATAAAAGATAATTAGAAACTCTCATTTCACCGCCGGTTCTGATTAAAAGATCGGGATCGGGGATTCCGGATGTATAAAGGTAGGCTGACACCAGTTCTTCCGTAATATGACCGATTTTCCCGGACTTAAAATCTTCCGCTATTAATGCAGCGGCTCTTGTTATTTCGGCTCTTGCGCCGTAGTTAAACGCTATTTGAAGATTTACGCCCGTATTATTTCTGGTAGTTTCAACCGCATTGTTAAGAATTTCCTGGAGTTTAACACTTAATTTTGTTGTGTCACCAATAAAATTTATAACAACATTATTTTCATACATTTCTTTCAATTCTTTTTTTAATGTCTGCCCGAGTAAATCCATCAGAAAACTGACTTCTTCAGGTTTACGGTTCCAATTTTCAGTTGAAAAAGCATAGACCGTCAGAAATTTAATTCCGAAATCATCACACGCACGCATAGCTGCTTTAAGTGAATCTACGCCTTTCTTATGACCAACGGCAGAGGGTAGATTTCGTTCTTTCGCCCAGCGCCTGTTACCATCCATTATTATTGCTATATGTTTTAAATTATTTGCTTTTACTAATTCTCTAATATTTTCCATCTTTACTTTAATAACTTTCCAACATTTTAAATATACCAAAAACAGGTTTTTCCAGATTTAATAAACTAACTTTTTCATCAAGTTCTAACGTAACAACAGGGATTTTATTATCAATTCCTGCCCAGGTGCCAAAACTTCCCGGGGTTGGATAACCAATATTTTTCTGAACCGGATATCCGATAATTTTAGCAATTTTATATGCTAACATTTCCGCTTCGCAGTCTCCGTCATAGTTTACAAGCCTATATGGAGCATGCAACGTAAGTATTGCGCGAGGTGAATATTTTTCAACAGTATCTACCAGAAACCTTGTTTCGATTTCTGAACAAGGATAATCTCCTCCGTAATACTCATTTTTTTCAGATATTTCCCAATTTGAAGAAGGGAAATTCCTGTTCAAATCAACTCCTGCAGCATTAATTCTGGTTTGCATTTTCATACCGTCCGGATTAAGACAGGGGACCATCATCAAATTTGTATCAGGATAAAGTTTAAGATATTTCCTTATAAGATAATCTCCCTGCGGCTCATCACCATGAAAAACCCCAACAACAAGAATTGCCCTTAAAGAAGGTTTAAACAACTCTATACTGTTTCCGCTGAGTGTAAAAGTCATAATCCGCCTATGGTTTCAATACCGCAATCACATAATCGTCCGTAAAATATCGATTTGCACATTCAAGAAGTTCCTCGGATGTAACAGATTTCAACTTTTCAATGACTTCCTTTTGATAATTAAAAGGTTTATCAAAAATTGAATAATAAGCCATTAAATTCGCCTGCTGCGAATTTGTTTCCGTAATGAACTGCTGTTTACCTATAATGTTATTCTTAGCGTTATGCAGTTCCTCCTTTGATACAGGAATAGTTTTTATTTTCTCTATTTCTTCCTTAAACCCTGCAATAGATGTTTCAATATTTGAAGGCTCTGTTCCTATATAGATACTAAATACCGCAGATTGTTTTCTGGTTTCGTAAGAAGATCTAACGGTATAAGCAAGCCCTTTTTTCTCTCTTAATTCCATAAATAACCTTGAAGAAAGTCCGCTTGCTCCCAATATTACATTAAGAAGCATGAGTTTAAAGTAATCCTCCGTACCGATTGTCGGAACTAACCACCCTTGAATAATTTGTGCCTGCTGCGCATCTTCTTTTATAAGCTCGACATATTCATTTTTAACGGCAGCGGGAGGTACAATTGTATGAACAATGGACTGTGAACCCGGGATTGAGCTTAAATACTTATTTAAAAGATTTTCTGCGATATCAGTTTCCAGATCTGCAACAAATGCCAGTGTCTTTTTACTGTTGTTAAGGATTCCCTCATAAGATTTTTTTATATCAGAGAAAGTTACTTTATCAATTTCTTCAAGTATAACAGTATAACTTGCTCCATAGTAATGTTTTTTATAAATTGTTTTTGAAAACAAGTCCGAAACTTTTACCCTTGCAGAATCCAATTCGGCAAGCAACTCCCCTTTCAAAGTTTCTTTCTCTTTATCAAACTCTTCAAATGTGGAATTTTGGATGACATCAGAAAGGATAGACAAAGCCAGTTCAATATCTTCGTTCAGACAAACAACGCGGAACCGTAAATAATCATATTTCATTTCCGTAATTAGCTCGATTGCATTTTCATCAAGAATAGAAGATAAATTTTCCGAATTATATTTTCGGGTGCCTTTCAAAAGAAGTCTGTTCATCAGAAGGTACTCTCCGGGAATTTTTTCAGGCCCTTGAATTGCAAAATTCAAAGAAAGTGCAGCCCTGGGAGTATTTAAGTTTCTTTTTATACTGGCTGAAATACCATTATTTAACATAGTTTCTCTCATAATTTAAATTAAAACATAAATTCTTACAGACTTCAATCGAAAATTTGTTATAGAATTGTAAAAAAAACTTTAAATTACAGGCATGTTTATGATAATATCTCATTAGAGGTTTTGGAATGAAAATAATTGAAGCAAGAGACGGGTTTATAAAGTTTGAGTCGAAAGAACGGTTTTCGTTATCATCATTTGTACAAATAAACGGAAGCCACAAAACGTATGTGGCTCAAGTTATCCGGACTAAAATATCCGGTGAAAATTTAATCATTTACGCAAAAATTCTCTTTCTGTACGATGGAACACTAAAAGAATACGATAATACTCTGCCGGAAAAAGAAGCGGAAATATCTGAATTTACATTCAACATATTAAGTAACTCACTAAATTATAATACACCGGTTATTGCAGGTAAAATTACCGGCGAAGATATTGACATACCGGTTGATAAAGAATGTTTCAATAAAAAAATGCTGATTTGTGTTGACAGAATTGACAGCAACAATCTTATTGTCTCCAACCTTAAACGCCAATTTTGTCCGTTAGGCAAAGTCCTTATAATAGATATGCTGGGTGTAATAAATGCAGAAAAATACGTGGCCGGTAGAGATTTTAGTCTGCCTCTTAATACAGAAGCCCTGTCTTTTCTTTACGCAGATTGCCTTAATGATGCGACTCAGGAAAGTAAAAATATGATTAAAGAAATATTCAGAGATTTAGCTGAATATTCGCAGTCAGTACCTTTTGTACCTTTCGGCACACTTAAAGCCATAATTGATGATATGGTTGATAAGTCCCATATATTTAAACTTTTGGTGCTTAAAAACAAACTGGCAAAACTTGAAACCGATGGCTGTTTTGCTAAAACTCCAAAAGAAGCCGAAAATCTCAAAAATATTTTGGAGTCAGACTTTGCAGTTATAGATTTATCAAAATTAGATTCAGTATTTCAAAACAGATATCTAAGCTGTATTTATTCAATTATTGAAAAACAAAGTACCCCGCCGCAAGTATTTTTGGAAAGCTCAAATACAATCAACAAGAAAAATATAAAGAATGCACTAACAAATCCTAATATTGCTACTACTTTTATTACACATTCAAAATTTAAGTACATAAATGAAATAAAAAATCTGTTTGACAATTTTATTATAGAACCTTCTTTCTCCGCAAATGAAGTATTTAATATATATAATACTTTTCTGAACCATATGCCTAATAATACTTATCTTCTTGTCGGAGAAGGGACTAATTATATACCGCTTGTTTCAAGCCTTACAATGATTACCAATGTTCTCAATCACAAAGAACAAGTAATTGAAGGCGTTTCCAAGCAAAGCATTCCGGAAATAACTGATGAAAGCTCAATTCTCAATATAACAGAAGAAGAAAACTTTTCAGAAACAACTAATGATACCAAGCAAGGTACTACAGATTGGGACATTGATTCTCAAGAGTACAATCTTGCTGCTGAACAGCCTAAAGATGCTAACAATGCTGCAATTGAAAAGAAATCTGATACACTCATAGAGAAACTGTCGGAAGAGGTCGAAAATCAAGAAATACCTCCGGCTCTCAATATTTTTGAGGACGATGATTCTGATGAAAAAGATTCTGAGACAGAAATAAGTCATGAAATTAAAGACGCAGAGTCTCAGACCAACATGCAGCAGGAAAAAAGCCGGGAGTTGGAACCTATACAAACCTCCGGTGATGACGCAGAGTTACTCGAGGTTACAGAATCAGAGCCTGTAGCACAAAATACTCTCGGGGAAGAAATTAAAGAGCTGCCTGACCCCGTGCCTACAGATAACTCGTCAGCAGATTTAATTACAGAAGAGCAAGAAGAAGCAGCGCCTCAAGACTCAGCCTCGCTCTACAGTAATGATGAAACTTTAACAGAAAATAATTCTGTCATGGAGAATTTGACAGAGGTTGAAGCAGGTGAACTTTCTCTTGAAGAAAAAACTTCTAAATTGGAAACCCTGCTGGATGAACCGGATAACTATGTTTTAGAAGAAACTGCCAATACTTCACAAGAAATCAACCTTGTTCCTATAACAGAAGATAACAGCGATTTTGAAGAACTCGCAGAATTTGAACCCGGTGAAGATTCGGACGAAACCATTCTCGTTGATTTGGGCGATATTGAAGAAGAAGCT
The DNA here is from genome assembly GCA_944323665.1 of Candidatus Gastranaerophilales bacterium. Taxonomy (GTDB): domain Bacteria; phylum Cyanobacteriota; class Vampirovibrionia; order Gastranaerophilales; family Gastranaerophilaceae; genus CAG-196. Next base: position 8,802 of record CALUTN010000041.1, read on the forward strand.
ACTTCTGAGACAGAAAAAGACCTTGACACTCAGATAGTTGAAGATGTTGACAAAGTATTTACTACCATAAAAGAAGATGATATATCTGATTCCGACCTGGATTTGATAGACGAACTAAACGAAGAAAACAATACAGACTCTCTTGAGGAACTTGCCGTTTCCGATGAGTTTGAAGAACTTCAACCCTTAAACGAAGATGACGATGATAGTTTTTTACACCCGCTTGAAGAAGTTGGTAATTCCACCACGGAGGAAGATTCAGGAGAGATTCTGGAAACAAGGAAAACCGCAACCCCTATCGTACCTGTTTATGATGCCGAGATTCCGCCCGAAGATATGGTGTCCAGCGACGATATCGAGCAAGGCGATATGGTAACGCACGCTAAATATGGTACGGGAATTGTGGAAAAAATGATTAAATACGGTACCAAGACTCTTTATTCAATTAACTTTGATAACATAGGACGGAGACTCCTTGACCCGGCCTTAACTGAAATTAAGAAAAGTTAAGCTGGAACAACACTCCCCCTTTACAAAAGACTTTGTTATTATTACAATATTTGTACTCACAATCCTCTTGTGATAAACAATATCAGACGGCGTCATTAACCTCTTTTATTGTTAATATGAAAGGAAATATAAAATGGCAAATATTAAGTCAGCAAAAAAAAGAGTTCTCATTGCAGAAGCTAACAGACAAAGAAATGTAGCATTTAAAACCTCTATCAAAACCGCTGTGAAAAAAGCTTTAGCTCTGGCAGCAGATTCTGATAAAGAAGCGTTAGATAATGCTGTTTCAAGAGTTTATCAGCTGTGTGACAAAGCTGTATCTAAGGGTATTTTACACAAGAATACAGCTGCAAGGAAAAAATCCAGACTGGTTCTTGCTATTAAAAGAGCTCAACAAAATTAGTTTTTTTTAACAGTCAAAGGGCGGTTTTTCAAAGAAAAACCGCCCTTTGTTTTATGATTTTCTTAACAAACTCAATCCTGCTCTAAAATAATTTTTAAATTCCGTTAAACTTCTTAAAGATAAAACTGTTTTTAATATAAAACCGGGTCTTAAATAAAACCTTTTCACAGCGCTTTTATGCAATTCCATAATACGTTCTTTGGATAATTCATGGGAACGAACTATTGGAGAGTAGTACGCACCGTCAAAGTTCAATCCCGTAACACATACCAGTTTATTTACTAAAGCATACGCAAAAAACTTCGTACCAGGAAGTGGAGATGCAGTATAAAAACTTACAAAATTGCTATCCAGCTCTATTGCAAACCTTATAGTTTCCTCGGCAGTCTTTTCAGTTTCCCAGGGAAGCCCCAGTACAAAGTAATTATATATTTTAATTTTATTTTTCTTCAAAATTTTAACGGTATTTCTTATATCATTTAGCGTGATTTTCTTTCCTATATGATTCAAAATTTCTTGCGAACCGCTTTCAACCCCTATACTTACCAACCTGCAACCGGATTTGTACATAAGCGCTGCCATCTCATCATCCATAGTGTCTGCTCTTGTATTTGCAGACCATGTAATTCTTAAACCGCTTTCAATAATTTTTCTACATAGATTTAGAGTCCAATCTCTATCTATATTAAAAATATCAGACCAAAAAAGAAAATTATTGATATGATACTTCTCTACACACTCCTTAATCTCAGCAATAATATTTTCGGCAGATCGTTTCCTAACCTTCATTCCTGATACGGGAGAAGCCAAACAAAAGAAACAATGAAATGGACACCCGCGAGAGACTTTAATAACAGCTTGGATCTCACCGTTGTCAGGACGCTTATAAATTGCATTATCAATCAGATGCCGTGCAGGAAACGGTAAGTCATCCAGATTCTCATTATACGGGCGAAGTTCATTTTTAACACCCTGAAAATTCTCCTTATAACATATGCCTAAAATTTCATTATCAGGCACACCTTCTAAAATTTCTTTAAGTGTAAGTTCCGGTTCCCCAATAATGACGTAATCTACAAACGGATTTTCATATATAACATTAGTATTATAAGTTAGAAAGGGGGCACCCTTAACAATTGTCCTACAAGACGGCAATCTATCTTTTACTTTATTTATTGCACTCATATCAGACTTAAATGTTGGAGTTGCAACATTTGCAAGTAAGTAGTCCGGTTTGAAATCCAATAAATCTTTTTCTAAATCTCCTCCAAGACTATAATCTCTTATCATTGCCTCAAAACCGGCTTCTTCGGCTATTGCCGCCAAATACATCAAATCCGTAGGCGGTAAAGGAGGTATAACAATTAATTCCTTTGTCGGCTGCTGACAGCGATCTTCTCTGTTTAATACCGGAGACGGCGGATAAATTAAAAGAATTCTCTTTTTCATACAACTCCCCTATGTATCCGGTTATGTATCCGAAACAACCGTCTTTTCCTTAACCTTTACCGCAACTATAGCAGCTGTAATTAAACATATTGCACCAACGATAAATGTATACTCCCAATGATAATTTATACCATCATCCATTATAAACATACTTTTATTAATCAGCCAGGATACTAATGTGCATACAAAAACCTGCGGACCGGCTATAAATATATTAAATATACCCATAACCGAACCTTCCGTACCGGGCTTTATAAACTGTGAAAGCATTGCAAACGGCAATGCACAAATGCTTGCCCAACCTATACCGGATATTGCCATAAATAGTACAATCGCTTTTGTATTTGTCGTAAATGCCATCCCCAGATATGAAGCTGCCATTAATAACATTGATATAACATGAATCTTTTTATTACCATACTTGACAGATAATATCCCAATAGGAATAGCAACCAGAAAACAGACAAGATTGAACACTGCAAAACATATTGATGAAAAATTGGTCCCGGCTAAAACAGCACTATCATACAGTGACTTTATTGTATCGTGGACATCAGATAAATCAGGAACCGCAAAAACCGTATGCACGGCATACTGTGTAAAATACATCATCATACACATAGTTCCTATCCAGGTAAAAAATTGCATCCAGCAAATTTTACCAACTTCAGGAGAAAGCGCAAAAAAATCCTTTAAAGATTTAATTATATTAAATCTTTCATCATTTTTTTCAATACTTACTGCAGCTAACGGTTTTTCATGAATTGTCATACAAGTCCACAACATACCTAATGAGAAAGCCAGTGCTGCCATAATAAATTGTGCTGTTATCGGCATTTGATAATCAAATGCCCATTTTAGAAAGGGAGCGGCTCCTGCAGCAAAAACAGAACCCAGTCCTATTGCAAGACTTATATATGAATTGGCAATAGAATGCTGCTCCTGCGGAACAACATCCGGTACCAGCGCTCTGTATGGACCTTGTGCTATATTTACACATGCATCCAATATCCAAATCATAATTGCCGCAAATAACAATGCCGACCAGAGCGGAAGTTGTATGTGTAGCATATTGGAAAACCAATCTGTTATACAGGATGAATTTGGAAGCGCCCAAAGTGCGACCGCAGAAAGAAGTGCGCCACCTAAAAGATAAGGACGTCTCCTGCCAAATATTGTACGGGTTTTATCACTCAGTGCACCCACTACAGGCTGCACAACCATCCCGGTAAACGGGCCGGCAAGCCATATTAGACCGAATAAAAATGGAGATGCTCCGAGTTCCTCTGTTACAGGCCCTGATAAGATAATTCTCATCTGCCAGGCAAACTGTAATCCGAAAAAACCTATCGCAAAGCTGATAAACTTTGCCGTAGTAAATTTTTTTAGCGCATTCTCTTCCATTAGCTTTT
>CALUTN010000042.1 GCA_944323665.1 Candidatus Gastranaerophilales bacterium
ATAATCACCGAAAGAAAAGTTCCCCAGCATTTCAAAGAAGGTATGATGTCTTGGAGTTCTTCCTACATTTTCTATATCAGAATCCTTTCCGCCGGCTCTTGCACATTTCTGGCAAGATACAGCACGAGGAGGGTCATAAGGTGATTTTACAATCCCTAAAAATATCGGTAAAAACTGCAGCATACCTGCCGTAGTCAAAAGCACGGTCGGATTATCCGGTACTAGACTTGAACTTTCTACAATTGTATGCTGATGTTTGTCTTTAAAATAATCTAAGTATAATTTTCTGATTTCATTTCCTTTAAGCATAATCATTTCCTTTAAATGTTATATTTGATTTTATTATATATCAAACAAAAAAGAGCTTAAATTTTACTAAATGATACGGCTTTGTAAACGTATGAATTTTCAAGCAAGCTGGACTCCGACTTGCGCTTTTGTTATAATTTCTTATATGGGAAACGAGATAGAAAAATTGCAATCCGTTTTACAAAAAGATCCTTCCAATTTTCAGGCCAGACGTAAACTCGCTATACTTTTAGCAAATAACGGCTTCAATGAAGAGGCTCTTTCTAATTTGCAATACCTGGTTAAATATTTTCCGGAAGATAGCGAAATTCATTATAATCTGGGAATTCTGTATGAAAAAATAAAAGATTTTGATAAAGCGCGTAAAGAATACGAAAAAGCCGTCGAAATTTCTCCGCAGGAGGATTATTATTATAACCTCGGAGAAGTCCTCGTTGACCTTAAAGAATGGGACGAAGCCGTAAAAGTTTTTAATACCGTATTAAAAACCGACCCGAATGATGCTAATTGTTATTTTAACCTCGGAATCTGCTATTTTAATAAAGATGAAATAAATCTTGCCACAGACAATTTTCAAAAAGCCGTTTCTATCAATCCCAAAGACTTATATGCTCATTTTTATCTGGGCTACATTTATCAGAATAGCGGGCTTACGAATTTTGCTATTGAGAGTTATAAAAAAGTACTGGCAATTTCTCCGGACTATAGCTGGGCTTATTTTAATCTGGCTTCTATTGCGTACAAAAACGATAACATTGAAGAAGCTAAAGAATATCTTCTTAAAACAATTGAATACAATCATAATGATATTGAAGCTTATAAACTCTTAACAAAAATCTGCGTAAAACAAAATGAAATCGAAGAAATTATTTCTATTCTTGAAAACCGGCTTGGTAATGACGGGGAGAATGGGGATTTATTCTATCTTCTGGCCATGGTATATAAATATCTGGGAGATATTGAAAATTACACCGGATACCTGGAATCGGCTCTTGATTGTTCGCTTACACTTACATATCCAAAAGACATTGTCCAAAAAGAATACGAAAAAGCCGCAAAAATGTCTAATCAGGAAGAAGATGAAAATGACGGAGAAGAAGGCAATAACATAGAAAATTACGAAGATGAAGACGGTTTGGATGAGAAAGAGGATGAGAATTTAAACCAGAAAGAAGGCGGCAAAGATGCTGAGTAGAATTCTTATTAAAAACTATATACTGATAGATGAATTAGAACTGGAGTTGGATAAAGGTTTAAATATCATAACGGGTGAAACAGGTGCAGGCAAAAGTATTTTAATTAATGCAATTGATATAGCCTTCGGAGCAAAGGCAGGGAAAGAAGTTATTAAAACAGGAGCAGATAAAGCTGTAATTGAAATAACAATTCTGAACGAAAAACAAAATATAACATGGCTTTTTGAAGAATATGGTATTGATATTACAGGAGAAGAAATTATTCTCTCAAAAGAAATCACTCAAACCGGATCTCGCTCAAGAGTAAACGGCTGCCTTGTTAATCAGGAATTTATAAGAGTTTTTAGAGAGCTATTTCTCGACATACATTCCCAGCATCAAACCTACTCCTTTTTACAATCTAAACATCATATAACTCTATTAGATTCTTATATTAAAAACCAACAGCTTGATGAGTATAAAAAGGGTTATGAACGATACAAAACTTTGCTTGCAGATTTGGAGAATCTCCAAAATGCATCTAAAAAGACAGAAGAACAGCTTGATTTTCTAAAGTTTCAAGTAAATGAAATAGAAGAAGCTTCTATTAACTCTCTAACAGAAGATGAAGAACTCAGTAATGAACTAAATGTGCTTGAAAATGTTGAAAAATTAAAAGAGCTTACCGGAAGCTCGTACTGGTCAATTTCCGGCGATGACGGCTCAATAATAGACAGCTTGTTTCAGATAAAAGCTAACCTTGCTAAAGCTTCAAGCTTGGACAGTAATCTTGAAGAAACGGAAACCCGGCTTATAAATGCAATAGAAACCCTGAAAGAGATTTCTTCTTCTCTTAGAGATTATTCCTCTTCTTTGGAAAATGATACGGAAAGAATTAATTCAGTTCAAGAAAGGCTCTTTCTGCTGGATAAACTTAAACGCAAATACGGAGGTTCCATCGAAAAAGTTATTGAAACAGGAAATTCTTTAAGAAAAGAACTGGATGGGATAGAATTTTCAACCCAAAATATTGAAGCTTTAAAATCAGAAATTTCTAACATAGAAACAGACCTAATGGAGCTTGCAAAAAAGATTTCAGACAAAAGAAAAGATTATGCAAAAGTACTCTCGTCACTTATTGTTGAAAAACTGGAAAAACTTGAGCTTCCGAAGGTCAGGTTTGAGATAGGATTTGAAACAGTTCCTCTCAGCCCGAACGGTATTGATAAAGTGGAGTTTTTAATCTCTACAAATATATCCGAAGATTTGAAACCGCTTGCTAAAGTCGCCTCCGGCGGAGAAATTTCAAGAGTTATGCTTGCAATTAAAACCATTTTTGCCCAAGCGGATAATATTGATACAGTTGTTTTTGATGAAATTGATACCGGGATTTCCGGTAAAACCTCGCAAGCTGTCGCAGATGAGGTTAAAGAACTTGCTAAATATATGCAAATAATTATGATAACCCATCAGGCAATCATAGCATCAAAATCAGACAGACACCTTTATATCAGCAAAATACAGAGTGATAAAACAAGTGTAAAAATTCAAGTTCTTGAAGGAGAAGAAAAGTTAAAAGCTCTTGCGGAACTTGCATCCGGCGGTATTACACATGAATCGGTTAATTTTGCCAAAATGCTTATTAACAAATAATTATTTTAATTAAAGCAGTTAGACCCTATTATCCACAAATGACACCGGAAGATGTATATCGGATGAAGAATATGTACTTAAAGCCTTACCTATATTAAGCGGACGTAGACTTTGTATATGAGTTTCCGCATTCTGTAATTTATCTGCAACAGTTAAACCCGGATTTACTTTGTATTGTGAAACAGCATTTTTTTCACAATATGCCATATATTCATCATATGTTACTTTGCCGTCGCCATTAGTATCCATTTCTGCATTATAATTATCATCACCCTCCTGTGCATAAACCTTTTCTGAAAAAGGCTCCCGAAGAGCAGAAGGTGTATTTACGGATAAAGAAGATTCTTCTTTTACATGCCTTCCGTTAAATGATGCTCCCTGAAATATCTGCGAACTATATGAAAATGAGTGGGTTTGTATATTGTTGGTCATAACTATCCTTTCGGCAACACACATAGATAATTGGAATATATTGTTATTTTAACACCATTTTTAACTATCTCAATCGCTCTAAAGTATTAAAAAACAGCCTTAATAAGTATATCGGGAGCTATTTTTTTTACTTCATAAATTTCTAAATTCCGCGCCTGATTAATATTTGCAATTTTATCACCGTTAAAAGCGCTCAAACCTTCATTATCATTAAGAATCTTAGGTGCAATGAATTGATAAATTTCATCTATTAATCCTTCTTTTAAAAAACTGCCGGCAAGAGTTCCTCCGCATTCTACAAAAACGGAGCATATTCCTTTCTTGTATAGTGCTTCTAAAATAGACTTTAAATCTAAGCGTCCATTTTTCAGGGGGGTGTTTTCTTTGGACGCTACATAAATGGTTCCTTGTTTGTAAATTAATGAATCCGGATTTGTCCTTAAATCTTTATCCAGAATACATTTAAATGGGTGTTCCATTCGGGGGATATCTGCAATAACTGTATTGGAACTCGTTAAAATACAGTCAAAATCCCTTCTCATTTTGTAAACTTCTTCCCTGGAGTTTTTGGAGGTTATCCATTTTGAGGAACCATTTTTGGCTGCAATTTTACCGTCAAGTGTAACCGCGGTTTTTAAAACCACATAAGGAAGATTTTGAGTCATGTTCTTTATAAATATTCGGTTTAAAAATTTTGCTTCATCTTCCAGCACCCCTGAAATTACTTCAATGCCTGCATTTTTTAATTTTTCTGCCCCGCTTACTTTCGGGTTAGGGTCAGACATCGCAAATACAACTTTTTTTAATTTCCGCTCAATTATTAAATCTGTGCATGGCGGAGTCTTGCCATAATGGGAACATGGCTCCAAATTTACATAAAGAGTTCCGCCTTCCGCCTCATTATTTTTTAATTTTAGCAGAGCATCCCTTTCGGCGTGGTTTTCACCATATTTTTTGTGGTATCCTTTTGAAACCAATTTCCCGTTTTTATCCAAAACCACACAGCCAACAAGAGGATTTGGCGAAACTTTACCGCGCCCTTGTTCTGCCAGCTTAAAACACATTTTTATATATTTGGTGTCCTGTTCGTTCATTGCTTATATTATAAAAAAGCTGTTAATAAAAATAAAGAGCCGGAGGATTTAATTATAATTTTTGCAAACAATCAACAATTCTTTCTGTTGCATCAAATTTAGCAAGGTGAGATGAATTTTGCTTAAGATAATTCATTTTAACAGGATTTTCAATAAGTTCAAGAATGATTTCCCGAAGTTTATTCGGCTCAAGTTCTTTATCTTCCAGATATATACATGCGCCCATTTCAAGAAAATATTTTGCATTTATTCTCTGATGATTAGCTGCCGCATAAGGGTATGGAATAAGAATAGGCGCAGCCGCACTTGCACTGATTTCTGAAAGGCTCAAAGAGCCTGCTCTGGAAATAACTATATCACTTGCTTTAAGTACAGAGACCATATCCATAAAATACGGTTTTATTAAAAGGTTTTTATCCTGTTCCCAGCCGGGATAAATAAGTCTAAGCTTTTCTATAACTTCATCGTAATTCTTTTTCCCTGTTTGGAAAATTACTTGAATATTGTTTTCGCATGAAAATTCTTTAATAAGTTCAACTACTGTATTATTGATGGTTTTTGCACCTTGTGAACCTCCCATTATGCATAGTGTAAGCTTGTTTCCCAACCCCAGTTTTTCTCTTGAATCTTCTTTTGTAAGGCTTGCAAAGTCTGCTCTAATAGGATTTCCTGTAATAATTGCGTTTTTATTTGGAATAAATTTTTTAGCTCTTTCAAACGCAAGAGAAACATATTTGGCTCTTTTGCAAAGTCTTCTTGTGACAAGTCCCGGCATAGCATCGCAATCATGCATCATATAAGGAGTTTTGGTTAGAATACAAGCAAAAATCATAGGAGCAGATACGTATCCTCCTGTCGCAAATACAGCATTTGGTTTGTATTTTTGGATATATCTCATTGAACGTAATACAGCTTTTATAAGTTTTATTCCCCAGATAAAAAACTTAGGATTCAAACCTCGAGGCATACCTTTAATACTCACGTGCAAAAACTTATAACCTTTTTTAGACGCAAGTTCAAATTCCATATTTCTCTTGTTACCAACATAGTAAACTTTGTTACCGTTTTCGCTCAAAGCATCAGCAACAGCCATTGCAGGGTAAATGTGTCCGCCGGTTCCGCCGCCTGTGACGAAATAGACTCTATTGTATGTTTCTGACATTAGTGTAATTCCTTATTCTTTTTACATTATCCTTAGATATGTTTAATAAAATTCCTATCATCCATAATGATACCATAATAGATGAGCCGCCGTAACTTATAAACGGCATCGGCACACCGGTTGCCGGAACAAAGGAGCTTGCAACCCACATATTTAAAAAGCCTTGAAAACAAATTGAGAAAGTTAATCCCAATGCAAGGAGTTTTCCGTACATATCCTGGCACTTAACCGCTATTAAAAAGCCTCTTTGTAAAATTGTCCAGAAAAGACAAATTATCAAAAGGCAGCCAATGAACCCGTGCTCTTCCCCGATAACAGCGAAAATAAAGTCCGTGTGAGCTTCCGGAAGCCAGGCAAGTTTTTGTTTTGAGCTGCCGTATCCGACACCGTAAAGTCCGCCTGAAGCAAATGCTACAAGGGATTGAATAATATTATATCCTGCTCCCAGAGGATCTGATTCCGGATGCAGCCATGTAGTTATACGAGCAGATTGGTATCCTCTTAAACCTTTCAATAATAGTAACGGTATAAAACAAGCTCCGCCCAGAAACATTAATTGCATTGAACCGCCGGCGCATAAATATATGGCAACCGAGGTAAAAAGGAGTAATAGCAGCATACTTAAGTTAGGCTGCATATAAATAAATGCCATCATTATAAGGATGGGGATAAAAGCTGTAGCAATTTTATTTCCGTCAAAAATGTCCGCATTCCTGTAAAATACCCCGGCAAGAAGCATTACGACTGCAGGCTTAGCAAACTCAGAAGGCTGAAGACTCAAAGGTCCTATGTTTATCCATCTTTGGGCGCCGTTTACCGTTACCCCCGCTACTTTTACTAATATCAGCATTACAATAACAAATACTGCGAACGGCAGAGTGTATGTCATCAGTTTTTTATAGTGGAAATTGGATAAAAATTTCAGCCCGATAAAACCTATAATAACACCCAAAAGCTGTTGTACAAGGAATCTTGCAGGGTTTAATCCCATTTCAATACACTTTGGTGCACTGGCTGAAAAGATAGACATCAAACCAATTACAACAAGAAAAATTACTGCAATCAAAAGCGGTCTGTCTGACTGCATATTTTGTGTACTGATTTTTTCATTCGGTATTTCGCTATTTTGATAAGACATATTCTTTAAAAACATCTCCTCTGTGTTCATAACTTCTGAACATATCAAAACTTGCGCAGGCAGGCGATAAAAGCACTATGTCAGGTTTTAAGCTTATTGCCTTATCTACTGCTGCTTCCAGCGAATCTTCTTGTATTATATTGTTAAAGCCGTTTTTTATTAAATTTTCTTCAAACCTGTCAGCAGCTTCTCCAATTAAAATGACTGTCTTAATATGTTTATTAATTGAGTTGCACATTTGGGTTAAATCAGTATTTTTATCTCTTCCGCCCAAAATTAATGCTACGTCAACTCCATTAAATGAATCTATAGCTACAATGGATGCTTCCGGATTAGTTGCCTTAGAATCGTTATAAAAAGTAATTCCATCCATAACTCTTACTTTTTCAAGCCGGTGTTCCGGAGCTTTAAACGTCATTATACCCTTTTTAATTTCTTCATTTTTTATTCCGGCAATTTCAGCGCAAATAATTCCGCACATAATATTTTGATAATTATGATGACCTACAAGCGGACATTCTTCAAGGGAAATAATTCGTTCTTCCCGGACTCCGGTTTTATACCAAATTGCTCCGTCTTTTATATAACATGCATTTGGTGCATCTTCTGTATCAAAAAGGAAAATTTTAGAAGATGTGCAGGTTTTGGAAAATTCCAGGAGTTTTTCATCTTTAGCATTTAAAATTGCGTATTCCGGAGCTTGGTTGCCTAAAAACAGCTTAGCTTTGGCTTTAAAATAATTTTCTAATCCTTCGTGCCAATCAATATGATCCGGTGTGAAATTTGTCCAGCAAGAAATCAGCGGTTTAAAATCCTTGGTCATTGCTGCCTGATAAGAGCTGATTTCGCAAACCAGATAATCATTATATTCATCAATTAATGATGTTGGAGGAACTCCAATGTTACCGCAGCATGGAGCTTTGTACTTTCTGCTCAATATATGTGAGACAAGTGCTGTTGTGGTTGTTTTTCCGTTTGTTCCGGTAATTGCTATAAAAGGAGTTTTTGTGTTTTTGTATGCAAGCTCAATTTCAGAGATTACGGGAATATTTTTTTCATAAAGTTTCCGGATTATTTCGGATTTAGGCGGAATCCCCGGGCTGGTAACAGCAAAAGAAGAGCCTGAAACATATTTTTCGCTATGTCCGCCATATTCAACATTAATTCCAAGCTCTTTTAATTCAGATACTTTTTCCGCATCAACATCGGGCTTAGATTCTGTTAAATAAACCTCATAACCTTTTTCCCTCAGGAATTTTGCTGCTGATATGCCGCTTTTTGAAAGTCCCAAAACCAATACTTTTTCTGACATAATATGCACTCTCCGATAAATGTTATTTTACTTCAAAAAATCGTGAATGAAAACTTTTTAAGAAAAAGTTACTATAATAAATTTTCGGGGCGGGTGAATAATACTCACCCGCCCCGAAAATTATAACAATTACGCTGCAACAACCGTCTTTGCTTTCTTCTTTTTATCTTCCCATATTTCAACGAGGGTTGAGCAGAAGAATATACTTGAATAAGTACCTACAGCTATACCAAGAATCATTGCAAGTACAAAGTCCTTAGTCGTAACTCCGCCAAAGAAATATAATGCCGCAAGAGTTAATAAAGTCGTTAAAGAAGTATTAATACTCCTTGCCAGAGTTTGGTTAATACTTGCATTCATTATCTCCCCAAATTCCATTTTCTTTGAATAATATTTTAAATTCTCTCTTACACGATCGAAAACAACAATTGTATCATGGACGGAGAACCCTATAACGGTCAAAAGAGCTGTAACAAACAATGCATCTATTTGTACATCATATAAAAGCCCCAGAATCGAAAATACACCCACAACAAATAACGTATCATGAACAAGCCCTAGAATTGCCGCAAGAGCATAATCAAACTGAAATCTAAAAGTTAAATATGCAATAATACCCAATAAAGCAAGCGAAAGAGCTATTAATGAATTTTTAAACAATTCGCTTCCCAGCGTCGGACCTACGGAAGAAACTTGAACTAAATTGGGTGCTTTAAATTCTTCACCTACAATATTAGTTATTTTGTTTACTGTATCTGAACCCTCTTCAATAAATTTTGTTCTGATAGAAAGAATTGCTTTTAAGCCAGATTCTTCATGAGAGTTAACATTAATAACCTGAAGATAAGGATTATCGATTCCGCCTTTTACCAATTCTTCTCTGACCATAGATAGTCTGGTATTTGTAATATCTTCCTTAACCCCGTATTGCAGAGTTGTACCGCCCGTGTAGTCAATACCGACTTTTAACGGTGTATGGGTCGGATAGATAATTGATGAATAAATCATGGCAATAATCCCCGGAGTTAATAGCACGGCAGAAATTGCCAGGAATAAAAATCTGTATTTTACTATATCTAATTTTATTTTCATATTTACCTACTTTCCTCCGATACCTAATCCAATATCCCGAACTTAGCTTTTTCACGTTTAGTTTCAACAGCCTGGAATCCTTCTCCGATTTCATCTTTTCTGATACCAAACCATTCAGGATGTTTTAAATTGCCCGTACCAAATATCAAATGCATAAAGTTTCTGGTTATTGTAATTGCACTGAACATAGAAACAATGACACCAATTGCAAGAGTTAATGCAAAACCTTTAACAATACTTGTGCCGAAGAAATAAAGGATTATACAGGTAATAATGGTAGTCATATTGGAGTCAAAAATACTTGTAAACGCTCTGTCAAAACCTGAATTAATCGCCGTAAATAAAGTTCTGCCGGCTTTCAGTTCTTCTTTAGTTCTCTCAAAAATCAAGATATTGGCATCTACCGCCATACCGATACTCAGAATAAACCCGGCAATTCCGGCAAGCGTAAGAGTTACAGGAATAGCCTTAAACAAAGCAAAAAGCATTAAACCGTATATAATCAATGCCACATCTGCAATCAGTCCGGGAGCACGATAATAAAGTGCCATAAATATCATAACAAAACCCAATCCTATAGCACCGGCTACTTTGGATTTTGCAATACTGTCAGCACCCAATGTAGGACCTACCGTATTTTCTTCGACAATTTTAGCCGGAACCGGGAGTGCACCAGCATTAAGCAAGTCAACCATTTTTTTAGCTTCTTCATAAGCAAATCCGCTATCACCACCGGAAATTTGCGCACGTCCGCTCGGAATAGGTTCTCTGATTACCGGAGCCGATTGCATTTCTCCGTTAAAAAATATTGCCATTTGCTGTCCAACCATTTCTTTAGTCAAAGAAGCAAATTTCTTTGTTCCGTTATCATTGAATTCTAAATCTACAACCCACTGTCCATTTGGAGATGTACTCAAATTAGCTTTAGACAAATCTTTGCCTGTTAGTCCGGTAGTTTCCCATGTCTCAAAACCATTTTTTAAAATCGGACGTCTAAAATCAAGTTCCGCAGTCTCACCAATATATTCTTTTGCTTGGTTCAAATCGGATACATCCGGAATTTCAACAACAAGTCGTTTTTCACCGGAACGCTGCACAACAGTCTCTGCTACACCAAGTTTATTGACACGATTTTCAATAGCGAATTGCAAACTTGACATCATATCCGGTGTCACAGTACCCTTTGCGGGAGATGCTTCAAGAACAAGTCTCGAACCGCCGACTAAATCAAGTCCCAGTTTAGTAGGTTTGACCGCTATTGTTATTAGTGAAGCTATCACAATAACTACAATGAGCCAAAACAGTATAAGTTTGTTTTTCATTTTATGTATACCCCTTATTAATATATTTATTATTTTATCAAAAAAATATTATAAAAATCTTACCCCGGAGGCTAAATAGAATCCAGTGTAAAGATTAATTCCGCTTTTTCCGCCTTGGTCAACTCGACAAGAGGACGTCTTACATAATCTTCTATAATTTCTCTATAAGCAAGAGCTGCCTTAACCGGTACCGGATTAGGCGCCATAAATAATTTCTTAAAAATCGGATATAACTTTAAATGCATGTTTTTTGCAGTCATAACATCACCCGTTTTAAAGTTTCTTATCATTGATTTAATTTCTTTACCGAATAAATGCGAAGCAACCGAAATAACCCCGTGCGCCCCGAGCGACAACATCGGCAATGTCAGACTGTCATCACCCGAATAAATTACAAAATCGGAAGGAAGCGAACTTTTTAATTCACTAATCATATCCATATCGGGCGAACTTTGTTTTAGTGCCGCAATATTCGGAAAGTTTCTGACCAGAGTTTTTATTGTTTCCACACTCATATTAATTCCCGTTCTTGAAGGAATATTGTATAATATAATCGGCAAATCAACAGACCTTGCAATTTCTGAAAAGTGCTCAATAAGACCGCTTTGAGACGGTTTATTATAATACGGCACCACTGAAAGTATAGCATCCGCACCTTCTTTTTCAGCTCTTTTAGACATCATTACAGCTGTTCGGGTACAATTTGAACCTGCACCCATAATTACCTTGCCCTGACTGTTCACAGCGCGTTTAACACTTGAAAGAAGTTCTATTTCTTCATCAAATGTTAAAGCCGGAGATTCCCCGGTAGTACCTGCTACTACAACTGCATCAGAACCTGTATTGACAAGCTGATACGCTAAAGCTTCAACTTTTTCATAATCTATCTCATGTTTTTCATTAAACGGGGTTACCATTGCAGTTATGACTTCACCGGCATCATATCTCATTTTATTACTCCTTTTAATCTTCTGTTAATTTTACCTCAAAAATAATTAAAACTTAATCTCGTTCTTTAAATTCATGAACCTCAAAAGTGTCATTTCCTTTTTGGAAAAGCCCTAATTGCGATGTTTCATATTTTTGAGAAGCATTAAAGCTGTATCTGTAAGCGGTATCAGCACAAGTACTGATTTTATTTAAAAATTTAAGCGAAATTAACTCCAAAAGTTGTTTATTTTCGACTACTAAATCCTTACCGGAAATTTGAACACAAATTATATAATCAATAGGAGCCGTTGAATGTAAAAGTTTAAAGAATATGTTTAAAACACTATCTATATTAGCAATATTCCCAAATGAGTACAAAAATCCGCTTTCATAAACTTTAGGAGAAACTCCCAGTTTTTCTATCAAAAATTTATTCATAATTTTATTTTGTTCATCTAAATCTATATTAACTCCACGACGGTTAAATTTAGGTTTAATTGATGTTGCAACATATATATTGTAGCGTTTTATTTTAGTCTGTTCATCATTCTGTGTTTTTGCCAGTTGTTCATTAAAAGCTTTTTCTTCGTATTTTTTTACCTGATCGTATCCGCTTAAATAAATATCCTGTATTAAGTTTAGTAATTTATATATAAAATGATCAACAACATATAAAACAATATAAAGAATCATTGCAATAAAAAATTTATATTCAAATTTTGCACCCAACAAATCCAAAGAAGCATCAGAAAAAGATTTACCGGCAGCAACAAATGCCGTTAAAACAGGTTTGAAAAAAGTCAAAAATCCCATTTCATTGCCTGTAAGATTTTCTATCCAGAACAATAGGTGTAAAAGTATAAAAAACACTATAATTATTTTTAAAAATTGTAAAAAGCTTTTAAAGAAACCAAACATTGCCAA
>CALUTN010000043.1 GCA_944323665.1 Candidatus Gastranaerophilales bacterium
ATTTAGCTTTCGTGCATAGCAAATTCCAAAATCAAAAATTTTTAAGGACAATGATGACCTAATAAAGTCCAATTTGCTCCTTTTTTGTCAATTTTAAAAATTAGGCTTTATCTTAGGCACGTTTTATCTTTCAGCCCCTGTTCCCTTATTATCATTGTCCTATTAATTTATAAATACACTCGAAACATTTTGAAGCTTCTTATACCAAGACAAAGTAAAACAAAAGGGACATCAAAAGATGTCCCTTTTGTTTTGGAGGCTAGGAGATTCGAACTCCTGACCCCCTGCGTGCAAAGCAGGTGCTCTACCAGCTGAGCTAAGCCCCCATAAACAATTATTTAGTTTTCAACTCTGACCAACACGCAAACGCTATTTGAAACATTTACCCATCGGCTACATTTTTTATTTTACATGATGATTTTTTTTTGTAAAGGGGGGACAACTACAAAAAATATCTCTGTTTTTACAGCTTTTTCACCATCTCTTCAAGGCAAATCTTCACATGAGCATAGTTCAAACCGCCTTGCATATAAGCAACATACGGCTCTCTCATCGGACCGTCTGCGGACAGTTCTATTGTGGAACCTTCAACAAAAGTTCCTCCCGCCATAATAACTTTATCCTCATACCCCGGAATATATTCAGGTATAGGAGTTACATACCCGTTAACCGGTGAAAGCGACTGTATTGTCCGGCAAAATTCTTCCAAATGTTCGGCTTTGCCAAAAATAATATTCTGAATTATATCCGTCCTTTTTTCATTATACTTAGGTGCAGAATTAAATCCGATATCTTCAAAAACCTTTGAAGCTAAAACTGCACCCTTAACAGCTTCTGACACAATAGAAGGCGCCATAAATAATCCTTGAAAAATTAATCTGTGCTGATTAAACATTGCTCCGCCTTCTGAACCGATTCCCGGTGCTGTCAAGCGATTTGCCGCACGTTCCACAAAAAGTTCTTTTCCGGCTATATATCCGCCTGCTTCTACAATTCCGCCGCCCGGATTCTTAATCAAAGACCCTGCTATTAAGTCCGCACCAACTTCTAACGGTTCTCTTGAATCCACAAATTCGCCGTAACAATTATCCACAAAACAAATGCAATCCGGATTTTTCTTTTTTACTATCCGGCAAATTTCACCGATTTCATCTATTGTAAGTGATTTTCTGGTAGAATACCCTTTAGAGCGCTGAATCAAGACCATCGTTGTTTTGTCATTAACCATCTCTTCAAGTTTGTTTAAATCGACTTCCTTCCCGTTTTTGAGCGGAACTTCATCATACAAAACACCATTCCCCATTAGGGAAGCCCTTTTTGTTTCGTCATCTCCTGCTGTGCCGATAACTTCCTGCATGGTATCGTAAGGTGCACCGGCAGCAGATAAAAGCTTATCTCCGTATCTCAAATTCCCGAACAGTGCACAGGCAAGTGTATGAGTGCCGGACGCAAAATGAATCCGTACCAGTGCTTTTTCCGCACAAAAAACTTGAGCAAAAACTTTGTCCAGAATGTCCCGACCCAAATCATCATGACCATAGCCGGATACCGTATAAAAATGTTCAGGAGCTACTCTGTTATCATAAAATGCCGTTAAGACTTTTCTCTGATTATAGTCCCTTATTTCATTTATCTCATCAAATTCTTTTTCCAGTAATTTTTCGGCTTTTTTAAAATCGTATTTCATAAAATTTAAAAGGAACCTTAACCTTCAATAAATCTGCCCATTTTTCGAAACTTTTCGTATCTCTGTTCTTTTAAATCTTTTATTGAAAGTTTCTCCAATTCTTGTAAAGCCTTTATTATTGAAACTTTCATACTGTCAGCAGTTGCTTTGTAATCCGTATGAGCACCGCCCAGAGGCTCCGAAATCTCTTCATCAATAATACCGAGTTCAAGCAAATCTTTGGAAGTAATTTTGAGCGCTTCGGCAGCTTCTGCGTACATTGACGCATCTCTCCAAAGAATAGAAGCACAGCCTTCAGGAGAAATAACCGTATAGTACGCATGTTCAAGCATCATAACCCTGTCAGCTACAGCAAGCCCTAATGCACCGCCGCTACAGCCTTCGCCTGTTATAATTGCAACTATAGGAACCGAAAGTTTGGACATTTCTCTCAAGTTAACCGCAATAGCAGAACCTTGCCCGGTTTCTTCGGCTTTGATTCCCGGATATGCCCCCGGTGTGTCAATTAATGTAACAACAGGAATGTTAAATTTGTCTGCATGTTTAAAAAGTCTTAGAGCTTTTCTGTAACCTTGCGGCTGAGGCATCCCAAAATTATATTCCAAATTTTCTTTAGTGGTTTTTCCTTTTTGGATACCTATTATCATAACCGGTTTGCCGTCCATTTTAGCAAGACCGCCGATAATAGCCCGGTCGTCAGTGCCTTCTCTGTCACCGTGAAGTTCAATAAAATCTTCGCACATCAACTCAACAAAGTCGAGAAATTTAGGTCTTTCCTGATGTCTTGCGATTTGTAATTTTTGTGAAGGTTTCAATTTCGAATACAACTCCTTTTTGTAATCCTGAGCTTGTTTTTCAAAGTCCCTTATTTGGGATTCCAAGTCCATTCCGGAATCTTCGCTCATTTTTTTTAGTTCATCTATTTTCTTTTGTATTTCAACTATAGGTTTTTCAAAATCTAAAACTATAGACATCTTTTTTATACTCCGTGCATATCTAAAATATTGGCAAGTGTTTTTCTTAAATTCTTTCTCTTAGAAACAATATCAACCTGACCGTATTTGAGCAAATACTCAGCTGTCTGGAAATCAGACGGAAGTTTTTGTCTTATTGTCTGCTCAATAACTCTTCTCCCTGCAAAACCTATTCTGGCACCTTGTTCTGCAATAATAATATCGCCAAGAGTTCCAAAGCTTGCCGTAATACCGCCAAACGTAGGCTCAGTAAGAATATTAATGTACAAAATTCCCGCTTCATCAAGTCTGCCGACGGCACATGAGGTTTTTGCCATTTGCATTAAGCTTAACGCACTTTCTTGCATTCTTGCACCGCCCGACGAGGTAACTGCAATCATTGGAAGTTTAAGCGCAAGAGCTTTTGCCATCATTCTTGTAACGTGTTCACCTACCACACTGCCCATAGAACCGCCCATATAATCGAAATCCATTATAGCAGCAGCAACACTATGACCTTCAATTTTACCCAGACCTGTTATAACCGCTTCGTCCAGGCCTGTTTTTTCATGAGCTTTTTTGAGCCTGTCTGCATAAGATTCCGTATCTACAAAATTCAAAGGGTCTGTCGGCAGAACATTTTTGAACAGTTCTTCAAATGAACCTTTATCAAAAAGCTGCGAAATCCTTGTCTTTGCATTTATCCTAAAGTGATAATCACAATGAGGACAAACCATTAGATTTTCTTCCAGTTCACTTTTTAATATCTGTGAATCACAATGCACACACTTTACCCAGAGTCCGGATGCATTGTCTTCAATCCCTTTCATATCTTTTGCCCTGCGTTCTATCTGGGCCTGTTTTCTTTTATCAAACCATTCCTGAATTGTCATATTTCACATTCGACCGGGCTTCGGTCGTCCTTTTCCCTAATACAATGCGATTGGCATAAACCCATTTTACACCAAAAATATCAGTTTGGTACAGTTTTTCATAAAATTGTTACAACTCGTGAGTCGTGAA
Source organism: Candidatus Gastranaerophilales bacterium (assembly GCA_944323665.1). GTDB lineage: Bacteria > Cyanobacteriota > Vampirovibrionia > Gastranaerophilales > Gastranaerophilaceae > CAG-196. Next base: position 3,664 of record CALUTN010000043.1, read on the forward strand.
TGGCGATTAAGAGATTAAAGAACGCCCTCTCACAAAGAAGAGGGCTTACTCTCCATCGGGAATTATTCACAAAATGGTAGCGGAAGACAGAGCCGGGAACGTATTTAAGTGAATAATTCCCGATGGGTGAAAACTCACGACTCTATACTAAACCCTCTTTCAGTGCTTTGACTGCTGCCTGAGTTCTATCGTCTACCACAAGTTTTTGGATAATATTACAAACGTGTGCTTTTGCGGTATGTTCGCTTATGGTAAGCGTTCTGGCTATATCACTATTGGACTGTCCGTCTACTATTAGTTTTAAAACTTCATATTCTCTTTGTGTAAGATTGGAATGCCGTTCTTTAAATACGCTTCGTGACAGCTGTCTTGAAGGTACTACGCCGCAATTTTTGTCCCGTATAAACGGTACAACATGAGGATCAATCCACATAGCACCTTCTTTTATCATTCTTATTATGTTCATTAAAAATTCTGTATTAATATCTTTGATAACATAAGCGCTTGCTCCGGCTTGCAGCGCCGCAGTTACTTCTTCTTCCGTAATATGGGAAGTAAGAATGATTACACGTATATTGTTGTTGTGTTCTAAAATTTGTTTTGTTGCTTCTATTCCGGAAATATCCGGAAGACCTAAATCCATAAGCACAATATCCGGCTTAAGAAGTTTGGCTTTTTCAACAGCTTCTTTACCGCTTGAAGCTTCTGATATAATTTCGAGTTCCGGATAATCGCAAAATAAAGATTTTATACCGATACGCATTAATTTTTGGTCTTCAACAAGTAATATTTTTATTTGCATATAACCCTCCTTATAAGGCGAAATTTGCCATTATAATATTAAAACGGAGAGAAATATACTTAAATTGTGAAGTCCAGCTTTTTAAAGGTATTGTTTAAGCCTTTAAATTTTTAAACCTTTTTTACAGTTTAATTATAAAATAAATTATACGATATTTATTTTAACCTAAAATCTTAAGCTTAAGCCAACTGTTATTTATGCCGAGAAGTTTTGAAACTTTACCCGAGAATTTGCCTTATAAGTTCATTAACGGTTTTTGGATTGGCTCTGCCTTTAGTTTCTTTCATGACCTGACCGACAAAGAAGCCCAGAAGATTGGTTTTGCCGTTTTTATAAGATTCAACTTCTGCCGGGTGAGAATTTATAACCTTTTGCACGATTTCCTTAATGGCTCCTTCATCTGAAATCTGGCTTAAACCTTTTCTTTCAACTATTTGAGAAGCTTTTTCACCATTAGTAATCATATCTTCTACAAGGATTTGTTTACCGATATTGTTTGAAATGGTTCCTTTTTCAATAAGCTGGATAAGTTCAACCAGATTTTCAGGAGTTAATTTTGTATCGGTAATCTCGACTTTATTTTCTTTTAAGTATGCCGCAATTTCACCCATAATAAAGTTTACTGCGGTTTTAGCATTTCCGCCGAGTTCAAGAACTCTGTCGAAGAAAAGCGCAAGCGGCATTTGTTCAACTATAACGGATGCATCATACTCACTCAAACCTAAACTCATATATCTTTCACGTTTTGCCTCCGGAAGTTCCGGCATTTTTGCTCTGATTTCTTCAACCCATTCTCTTGAAATCTCAAGCGGCATTAAATCCGGTTCCGGGAAGTATCTGTAGTCATGAGCATCCTCTTTTCCTCTCATTGAGCGCGTTTCTCTTAAGTTATCGTCCCAGAGTCTTGTTTCTTGAACAACTTTTCCGCCTTCTTCAACTATCTCTATCTGACGGTCAATTTCGTATTCAATTGCTCGTTGTAGTGCTGAAAAGCTGTTTACATTCTTAATTTCGGCTCTTGTGCCAAATTCTTTTGAGCCTTTAGGCATAATAGATATATTTGCATCGCATCTCATTGAACCTTCTTCAAGGTTTCCGTCACAAACGCCAAGATATCTTACAATATTTCTTAATTCTTCCATATAATTTCTTGCTTCTTCGCTTGAGCGCATGTCCGGCTCGGAAACTATTTCCAAAAGCGGTGTTCCTGCTCTGTTTAAGTCGACAAGAGAATATGTAGCACCATTAATTCCGGCAGCACCTACGTGAACAAGTTTGCCGGCATCTTCTTCAAGATGTGCTCTTGTTATACCGATTCTTTTGCCCTTAACATTGATGTAACCGTTTACACAAATAGGTTCATCATACTGGGAAATCTGATATCCTTTAGGAAGATCCGGATAAAAATATTGTTTTCTGTCAAATTTGCATCTTGAAGGGATTTCGCAATTAAGCGCAAGTCCGAGAAGGATACCCATATTTACGCATTCTTTATTAAGTACTGGAAGTACACCCGGCATTCCGAGTGTAATCGGGCTAATCTGGCTATTTTGTTCGTTTCCGAACTCTGTACTGTCAGGCGCAAATATTTTAGATTTTGTCTTAAGCTGCGCATGTACTTCCAAGCCTATTACAACTTCATATTTTTCTCTTAAATCTTCCATTTTATAAACCTCATCAACTTCAATTTACTTAATTTTAACATAAACAAATTTTGAATGTACAAAAGCTTAGCCTTCGCCATGGTAAATCAATGCTTCTACGCTTTTATGCGGTAAAATTAACTCTTCCATTGACCTGAACAGCTGAGCTTTTGTATCTGCTTCTACAAAATGCCCTCCGGTAACGTCCGCTGTGCATTGGAGCTGGGCTAAGTCGTCGGAATCTTTAACGTCAAAAGCTATAACATCAATTTTTATATCTTTTCTGGTTTTAACAAGTTCTATTGAATAGTCACAAGGGCTTTCGTCACAGTTTTCTCCGCCGTCTGTTAGCAGGATTATATGTTTTATTCCGTCTTTCCCTTCTAAGTCTTTTTTTACAGCCTGTTTGAGTGAATATGTTATCGGAGTCATTCCCCTGGGGCGGAGTTTTTTTATAGAATCAAGAATCCGCGGAGAATTATTCATTTCAAGCGGAACAAGGAGTTCTGAACTCCGGCAAGCATTGTATGCAAAAATATTGCATGTATGACCGTAAACCCTTACCCCTGTTCGTGTTGAAGGGTCAATCTGGGGAAGAATTTTTGACATAATGTCTTTCACCTGATTAACTTTCGTTTCGTGCTGGAGATATTCTCCCATACTGTTAGAAAAATCTATTACAAAAAGCAGTTTATTTCCGCAAGATTTGTAATTATAATCGTTTGGAGTATAGACTTCATACGCAAATACAGGAAGAATAAGAATTAAGAGGAGAAAAAACCACATTTTTTTCATACCCCAGATTAAACCCGGTTTTAAAAAAAATAAATTCCCCTGTATGGTAATTATCTGAAATAAAAAATTCGCAGGGACGGGTAAAACCCATCCCCGAACAAAACCTATTACTTATTTTCTTAAGAAATCAGGAATCTGAATTTCCGAGAACGATGACATTGTCGGAGCCTTTGGTGCCGAATTATTAAATGCCCCGGAGAAAAATTCAGCCGCACTGATTGAGCGATTTTCAACTTTTTCTTCTATAGGCATTTGTGAGCGAAGCTCAAAGCCTGTAGCAATAACAGTAATTTGGATTTCACCTTGAATGTTGTCGTCAACGACAGCACCTATAATAACTCTTGCATCATCAAGAACTGCATCATTGATAATATTTGTAGCATCAGTTACTTCGTGCAATGTCATATCCGGTCCGCCTGTAATATTAACAATTACACCGCTTGCACCATTAATAGAAGTTTCGAGAAGCTGAGAGTTAATAGCGATTTTAGCTGCCTCAATAGCTCTGCCTTCACCGGTACCTCTTCCGATACCCATAAGAGCAGAACCTGATGCCTGCATTACACTTTTAACGTCAGCAAAATCAACGTTTATCAAACCCGGTATTGTGATAATATCGGATATACCTTGGACACCTCTTAAGAGAACTTCATCAACAACGATGAATGATTCTTGAAGAGATACTCTTCTGTCTACTACATCTAATAACTTGTCATTAGGAATAACAATCAAAGCATCAACAGATTCTCTCAATTTTTCTAAGCCTTGTTGTGCCTGGTTTTGTCTGCGTTTTCCTTCAAAAGAGAAAGGTTTGGTCACAACACCGATTGTAAGAATACCCAAATCTTTGGCAATTTTAGCTACAATAGGAGCTGCCCCCGTACCTGTACCGCCGCCCATACCGGCAGTAACAAACACCATGTCGGAACCTTCAATAGCCTGAGTAATTTCCTGTTGAGCTTCTTCAGCAGCTTTCTCACCAACCTGAGGTTCTCCGCCGGCACCAAGACCGTTTGTTAATTTAGCACCGAGCTGTATCTTATTTTTGCATGGTGAACAGTTAAGAACCTGCAAATCAGTATTCATCAACCAAAATTCAACCCCGGTTAAACCTGATTTAATCATTCTGTTTACAGCATTACCGCCGCCGCCGCCAACACCGATAACTTTTATCTTCGCGGGACTTACACCCGGTGCTGCCAAAATTGGTGCACTATCAGATGATTGTATTGAATATCCGTTATCCGGTGATGCTTCTACATCTTTTCTTCCAAAAATATCTGGTCCTAAATTGTCCACAATTTTTCCTCTTATTATTTAACTATACTATTAACAACATAATAACATACTATTTTAAATAGAAAAAATTGTAAAGTTTTTTCAGAAAAATTTTAAGAGTAAGTTAATATAAATTTACATGACAAAACCATGTAAAGACAAGGGTTTTAGGGGGTTATGCATGAACAGGCTGATTAAGCTTATGCAGGTATTTTAACCCTTCTAATGTCAGAGACGGATTAACACAATCAAATTTTCTTGTCATATATTGTGAAATGAGTCCGCTATAACCTCCGGTTGCAATAACATAAGCTTTTTCTCCAAGCTCTTTTTCACACTGGTTTATCAAACCTTCTATAGCAGATGCCGAACCCCTTATTACACCTGATAAAAGTGCAGCTTCCGTACAGTTTCCTATAGCTTTTTCGGAAATTCCCGCTTCTATACGGGGGAGTTTAGATGTGTTTCGATTAAGCGAACGGAACTGCATATTCAATCCGGGCATAATTACTCCGCCAATAAAATTTCCTTTCTGATTTATAATATCAAATGTTGTTGCTGAACCTAAATCTACTACTATAGCCGGTTTTGGATATGTTACATAAGCACCGTAAGCATTAGCAATCCTATCTGCACCGACTTCTTCCGGCTTGAGCAAATCTACTTTTACACCTAAATTTGAATTATTTGAAAGCAAAAATGAATCAATTTTAAAAACTTTATCGGCAGCTTTTTTTATAATATTGCTCAATTCTTCAACTACAGATGCTATAATACAATCTTGAATATCAAAGTTTTTACACAACCTTTCAAGCAAAACCTCATATTCATATTGCGGCAGTTCTTTGTCCGAAGCTATACGAAATGTATCTGTAAGACTTTCTCCGTCAAACACGCCCAGTGTAATACTTGTATTTCCTATATCAATAGCAAGAAGCATACTTATACTCCATAATTATTTAATGCCGAATCCAAAAGAAGTTTCATTTCTTCACGATATTGAATCGGATTTAATATTTCACAACTGCTGTCATAACGTAAAAGCCTTGAAAATAAAAGTTCCTTATTTTCTCCGTGATTTGAAATTACACACTCATCTTCACTTTTGCTCACATAAGATTCATGCTCTCTGAGACTGTATCTTTGAACCAAATCGCCGCGGAGTTTAAAAAGAACTGTCTGATCTCCGGAGGTATCGCCCGATTTAATATTTAAAACTTCCAAAGCGGAAATTCTTTCTTCAGATATAAAACGTTCTTTGCCGTTAAATATAACATTAAAATATGTTTTACCTTTATTTTCCGTTATACTCACCGGAGTACATTCCATTTCATACTTAACTTTCAATAAAAGTCTTATTTTTCTATGATTCTCAATTGCGTTTTCAAAAGCTTCATAAAAATATTTAATTTCTTTTCTTTCTATTCTTACAATTTGCTTGTTTGAAAACCTGCTTATTTTCTCAAACAATCTTTCGGCAACTTTATTATATTTTGTAGACATTTTATTCCGAATCACATTTTGCATTTCAGATAATAAATCTTCCTCGGCAAGACTGAGATTTAGTCCGAAAGGAATACTTGCAACATAATATCTGTTGTGTATTTTAGGAATAGAAATACCGCAATATCTGCAAGTATTAATATATTTGCTTACTACACTGTTATTAAATACAGGCCGCTCTTCTCTGGAATTTAACTTTTCCAGAATCTCATTCATTGTAAAGTTTCCTTCAAGCAATACCTGCAGCGTTTTTAATACCTGCATTGAAGATAGATTTTTTTTAACAACTTGATTCGCTGTCATAAATTGTCCTCATATCCCTTAATTTAGCAATAATTTTATTACGAAAGTCGAGAGGCTCCAGCACCGTACATCTGGCTCCAAAAGATAGCATACGCTGAGTTGCAAGAAATTCATTATGATATACTCCCTCAACTATAAATCCGTTTTTGCCGGACTCTACAACTGTTTCTCCTGCTTCCGGTGTATCCAAACCAAAACCCCTTAAATGAAATTTTATTTTAATAACTTTCTGGTCAAAATCTTCTTTTTTAGGTTTAATCTTAAGAATTGATTTTATTCTTTGAATATTAAAAACCACAGAATCTTCAGATTGCAAATTATAGCCGTATAAGTAAATTTTGTCATTGTTGAATACTAAATTTTGCGCTGCAATTTCTTTAACCGCATCGACTTTTGCACCGGCTTTTCTATAAACTAAATCCAATATTTCTTCACGCTTTATTGCCGATAAAATTGTTCTAATCAAGTTAATATCAAAATTTTTTAATATAGATATACCCAAAAACTCTTCTCTGGTATCACTATCACTAATAAAAGTCGCTATTTTTCTAACCAATTCATCAAATAAAATAAGGGTTTGTATATCTGCATTACTTTTAATTATCTTATATACTTTTTTAAGCACCAAAAGTTCATCTTTTGCAATTTCAAGCACAAAAGGGTGTTTTAAAAGAACATATTTATAATCTGTTTTAGCGGAAGCTCTTGAAACTTCAAAACCCATTGATTTTATCGTATTTAAATCAATTCTGAGAATATCATCAGAATTCTCTTCTTCCATAATATTTAAGTTAATAAATATCTGCCTTATTTCTTCAAGAGACCTGGGACTAACCATCAAAAGACCGATAAGTACTATCGCTCTCATACCCGTAAGTGAAATTTGGCTTAAATCTTTTTTATCAACCGGTTTAAACACGCTGCCTCCATAGTTATTTATTATTTACATAAATTAAGTAAATATTCAATAGTGTTTTCACAATAAAATCTGTCCTCAGCACTAAAAGGCAGGACATCTCCGGAAAATTCTTTCCTAATATCGGCCAGAACTTTTTGAACCTTTCCGCGGGGAATATAATCAATTTTGGTAATAATTGTAAATATCGGCAGATTGTATGTTTCAACCCATTTACGCATTTGAAAATCGTTTTTTTGGATTTCATGACGAGCATCAATAAATTGAATAAGGGATTTAATCTGTTTTCTCTCAAGAAGATATTCTTCCAGGTATTTTTGCCATCTTGCCTGAGCTTCTTTAGAGACCTTGGCATATCCGTATCCCGGCAAATCCGCTACTATAAATTTATCAGAAAAATTGAAAAAATTTATTAAACGGGTTTTTCCGGGAGTATTTGAAGTCTTAGCCAGCTTTCTATTATTGCACAAGGCATTTATAAAAGAAGATTTGCCGACATTCGACCTTCCTAAAAGAGGAAATTCAGGATACGAAAAATCCGGACACTGAGAAAGTTTTTCCGCACTTATTATAAATTCTGCATTAAGTTGTTTCATTCTCTATCCCCGATTTATACGGTTTTCAGGTTCCAAAGCTTGTTTTTTCTTCATTTCTGCCCTGTGGTTAACCATAGACAAAAGATTATACAGTTTTTCATTGTTTACCACAGTCACCTGTGCCTTGTTTTTAAGCAGCGTTACATCAACAGAAGGTTTATTTTCAAAGATATTGCCTGTTTGTATACTTACAATCTGAATAATATTTTCTCTAAGTACACTGAGCGGTTCTTTTAAAAATATCTCAAACGTCTTAAATATATTCATAGGATTACATGGTTACTTTTATCTTTATATTAAATATTGTATAATAATTGTAATCAAAAGTAAAATTTTAACATATTCCGGAAGGCAGATTGTGGATTTAAGAGAAAAAGAATATTTAGAGGGGTTTAAGACATATTTGAGTGTGGAAAAAAACTTTTCCGAACACACCGTTGCAGCCTATTCTTCTGATATAGTAAGCTTTATTCTCTGGCTTAACGGCTCAAGCTGTACAGATGCGGATTTTAATAAGCTTAGAGAATATTTGCACTTTATCCAAAGATTTGATTATAAAAAAACTACAATTGCACGTAAAACTGCTGCTATCAGAACTTTTTATAAGTATTTATTCCGTGAAAGATACATTGATTCAAACCCTGCACTTTCACTATCAGCGCCTAAAAGACCAAAATCTTTACCAAAATTCCTTACTCCGGACGAGATAGAAAAAATCCTGAATAATGTTAAAATCGACACTCCTGCCGGATTTAGAAACAGAGTGATACTGGAACTCCTT
>CALUTN010000044.1 GCA_944323665.1 Candidatus Gastranaerophilales bacterium
ACATGTCCTATAGGAGTATTGGGCATAATTTTTGAAGCTCGTCCTGATGTAATATCTCAAATTTCAGCATTAGCTTTAAAATCTTCAAATGTAGTTATATTAAAAGGCGGTAAAGAAGCCATAAATACAAATAAAGCTATTATGAATATAATCCGGGAAGCTATTTCAAAAATAGACGGGCTGCCGGCTAACATAATAACTCAAATTTTTACACGTGATGATGTCGCAGAAATGCTTAAGTGTGATAAATATATTGATTTAATTATACCTCGCGGCGGAAATAGTCTTGTTAAATATATAAAAGAAAATACGAAGATTCCTGTTCTCGGACATGCTGACGGTATCTGCCACCTCTTTATAGATAAATTTGCAGATTTTGATAAAGCTTTGAATATAGCAATAGATTCCAAAACTCAATATCCGAGTGCGTGCAATTCTATTGAAACTCTTTTGATACATAAAGATTTCCCTAAATATTCCAAACTGCTTGACAATCTCAGAAATGCGGGTATAGAACTTATATCTAATCCGGGAAGCTGGCATATAGAGTATTCGGATAAAATCCTTTCATATAAATTTGTTGATTCTGTTGAAGATGCAATTATGCATATTAATACATATTCATCAGGTCATACAGATGGTATTATAACGGAAGATAAAGTATCGGCAGATTATTTCCTTTCAGCGGTGGATTCTGCCGGAGTATACCATAATGTTTCAACAAGATTTGCAGATGGGTTCCGTTACGGTTTTGGAGCTGAAGTAGGGATTTCTACAAATAAAACGCATGCCAGAGGTCCCGTTGGGTTAGAAGGATTGACTATTTATAAGTATACTCTGGAAGGTAACGGTCAAATTGTAAAGGATTACGTTGACGGCAAAAAGAAATTTACACATAAGGATATTGTATGAAAATAGGTGTTGTAGGACTGGGACTTATTGGTGGCTCTTTATTTAAAAGACTTGCTGAATTACCTGAGTATGAAGTAATCGGTGTATCAAGAACTCTTACGGATATAGATAATGTAAGTCCTGAATATACTGCTCTAAAGGGTTGTAAACTCGTCTTTGTTTGCACTCCAATGAAAAAAGTTTTAAATATTCTGGATAAATTAAATGAAATTCTTTCAGAAGATACTATTGTGACGGATGTGAGCAGCCTAAAGCAATTTGTTTCTCAAAAAAAATATAAATTCAATTTTATTCCATCACATCCTATGGCGGGGACGGAAAAAAGCGGGTGGGAAAATTCTTTTAGCACCCTCTTTGATAAAGCAAAATGGGTTATAACGCCTTTGGATGGTGTTATTGACGATGGGTTTGAAGTTTTAGAAAAAGTTATCGAAGATATTGGTGCAGAGGTTATTATAACAACACCGGATGAGCATGATAAAGCTGCGGCTTTGATTTCTCATGCTCCGATGGTTATTGCACAAGCTATGTGTATGACGGTTCAATCAAACAAGCTTGCTCAAGCTATGGCATCAACAGGGTTTAAGGATACTACAAGATTAGCTCTTTCAAATACGGAAATGGCAGAAGATATGGTTTCTTTAAATAGAGAGAATATTGAAAAAAGTATAGAAGAAGTATCTATTTCACTGGATGCTTTATTGAGCGGAGATTATAAAACTCAGATTAGGAAAATACAAGAATTTAGAAAGAACCTTTATCCTTAAGACTTTCTAAAAATTCTTTATTAGCTTCCAGAGTGTCTTTGCTTGCGACAATAGAATAGATTGGAGGATTATTAAACACTCTATGAGCGAATTTATTTATATCTTCTCTTGTTATTGAGTCGATTGCACTAAATATCTGATTATCAAGAGCAACCCCTTGAGGAGATTGAAGCCCTCTAGTCAATGCTTTTAGTTTCGCAAGAGTGCTTTCTTTTTGAAGTAATGCAGCTTTTAGACCTCTTTTTGCATTTTCAAGATCTATATCAGAAAATTCAGAGTTTATAAGAGCTTTTATTTGTTTATTAAAACCCGCTATCGATTTTTGAAGATTTTCATAGGTGGCTTTATATGTCTCTTTGTTATCCGTAGTTGTTAATATATTAAGTGATAATTCGCCGCAATTTCCGATTCGTCTAAAATTGGAATATACTGAGTATGCAAGATGTTCTTTTTCGCGCAGGTTATTGAATAAACCAATTGTACTTGAAGATGAGAGCAGGGTATTCATAATACTTCCTATGGCATATTCTTTTATACTGTTATCTAACGGGAATTTGAAGGTTTCCATAATATCAGCCTGTGAATTGGCGGATTCATATGTAAGAATTTGCACTTCTTCATTATCTTTATATACATCAGGAACCAGGTGAGAATTAGGTTTTACAGGCCTAAGACCGCTAAAATGGTGTAATGCGGAATCTTTAATATAATTAGAATTCTCCGGAACACCCATAGAAACCACTGCATACGAATTCTTTAAAATATATTGATGATATTTTTTTAAATCGTCGGTGGTAATATTGTCCAAGTTCTTTAAAATATCGTTGACGGAAGTATACATCGGGTTAATTTTTGCTTCATTATCTTCATATAAATCTTCTGTTGTTTTTGGGTTGTTAATTATACTTTCTTTAAGTTTATCTTTAGCTCTTGTAAGATTTTCTTCATTAATTGCAGGATTATATATTAAATCTTTAATAAGATTTACTGTTAAATCAAACTTATCAGGCAGGGAGGCCCCATAGACAACAATGCCATCGGAATCTATCATCCCTTCAGCTACTATATTATTTTTTTCTTTCAGCTTTTTAAAATTATGTTCGGGCAGGTTTTTAGTTCCCATATTAAAAATTATATTCAAAAGTTCCTTGACACCGGCTTTAGCTTCAACAGGTTTATCAAGCTGATACGTGATAGTAAACTGCGGATTGGAATTTTTAATTTCATAAAATGCAGTGTCTACGTTATTGCGGAGAGTATCAGTACTTATTTTACTCATATTTAAAGGTTTTTTTGCAGTTGATCCTTTAAAAGAAATTGATTTATCCTTTTCAGGGTGAACAACGGTAATAGCAGCCTTGTTTAAGTCAAAATATTTCTTTATGAAATTGTTCACATCATCGGGACTAATGCTTTTTATTATTTCATCATATTTTGTTATGTAGTCTAAATTATCGTCAAAAATAGCCTTACCTGTTAAGGTATTTACATAAATCCCCTGCTCCATATTATTATTTCTATTAATCAAAAGATCTCTTTTTATTCTCTCTAATTCTTCAAACGTAAGTTCATTAAGATTATTTAAACTATTGTAGAATGTTTTTAATGCCTGCTCGGTTTTAGAATCGGACGTTTTAATAACATAGTATATAAAAGCCGGGTTATTTGAATTTGTACTTACTTTTTCAGATCCAATACCGTGTTTTGCGTTCAATTCATCAAGAGCTGTGGCTACACCTGACGACGTTGAATCTAAATAACTAACTGTAATGTCAAAAAGTACCTGCTCTTTTAGATTATTAACTTTTGGTCCGGCAAAACCAATCATGATATGTGCAGCTGCTGCTTTGTCACAGATAAAGTCTTTTCTTTTAGTTGTATTTATAGGTTTCATAGGCGTTTCATAAATCTTACCTTTTGATACTCGCATGCTTTTAAAATTTTTAGCAACAAGTTCAATGACATCATCCGGATTTACATCTCCTGTTATAACAAGATTCATATTTGAAGGTACATAGTATGTATTATAGTAATCCAGTATATCTTGCCGTGTAAGATTTTGAATATGTTTAACACTCCCGCCTACAAGCTCATCCGCGGAACTTTTTATTCCAAATAAAGTTCTGAGGGTCTGATCAGTAACAATAGTTTCGGGAATATCCAATATCATATCTATTTCAGAAGATACCGGAAATTTTTCTTTTTCTATCATTTTATCGGAAAGCCTTAAATCCTCAGTCATAGCTGCTATTAATTTAATCTGAGTTTCTAAGTCTTTATCGGTAAGTTGAGGCGTCGAGTTAACATAATCCGTTAATGCATAATTTGTACTGGCATTTATCCAACCGCCCATTTCGTCCACCTTAAGAAAGGAATCTCCCTGTTCAAGTTGTATATACCCTTCTGATCCATTCGTACCGTTAAATGCCATGTGCTCAAGAAAATGGGTAATTCCTTTAATATTATCTTTTTCATTCATAGAACCTACATTTACATAGTTTTTAACTATTGCAGGAGAGCCTTCCATTGGTATGACAGACACCCGGTATCCGTTTGCAAGTTTATATGAATGTATTTTCAGTCCGTTAGGGATATCAAATGTTCCTAATTTATGGTATTGAACAGGAATCTTAACCCCAAAATCCGGAGTAAAAGAAGTGAATTCTCCGGTATTTTTATATTCACTGCATTTACCTGTATCGGAACAGCTAACATTTGTACTGCCCTTAAATAACAATGGCGTAATATGTCCTACTTTCATAACCATACTATATATAAAACTAGATTTTGTTAAAATTTGCCATTTTTGTAACTTTCTGTAAAAAAATAACTCCCGAAGGAGCTATTTTTTTATTTTAATCTTCAAACTGTTCGGCAACCTCAAACGGCTGTTCAGCAAGTTTAAGGGTCTCTCTGTCTATAATACCTCTTTTTAACTCTGTAAAAGAAGCTTTTTTGGAATTAAACATTTTCTTTAAGAATTCATAAGCGACTTTTGGATCACATTTTGTGCCGCAGGTAAACAAATCAACTGCTGCATAACCCAGTTCAGGCCAGGTATGAATTGCCAGATGGCTTTCTGAAATAATAACAACTCCGCTTACACCATAGGGATTGAACATATGAAAACATTTTTGAACAATTGTTGCTCCGCATTCCAGAGCCGCATCAATCATATATTTTTCTACTTTATCGATATTATTCAGAATGTTTGAATCACATTCAAAAAACTCCGCAAGGACATGCTGCCCTAAGTTAACTTTGTCCAAGTGCTGTCTTTCAAGCTCGTCTACTGAAGATGAAACAATTACTGCCAATTCATGTGCCTCCTTTTCTACCGGTGGTATTCCCACCAATCAATTTTAACTAACTCTAATATCTTACTATAAAAATTAAAAAATATGTATTTTTTACACTTTTTAAATGAGAGCTTAATATAAATTTACATTATTTGATTTAATAATAGCTATAATACCCGATGTTTCTTACATTTAGATATTTTTAAGAATCTTTAAACAGATATAAAGATTATGTAAGGAAATCAGGTTTTAATAAAATTTTATCTTATAATATGAATACTGAAAGAAATAGTATAAAGGAGATATGACATGCAACTGGTAGACGACATTCTTGGAAAATTGGAAACAGCCGATAATATGACAAAAAACAGATTAGAAAATATTCTTGTTGACCAAGGATCTGCTGTTGTGCCTGAGCTTGTTAATAAATTACAGGTCGTAAGAGGTGTAAAACGAGGCGTTGTTGCTATGACGCTTATCAGAATAGGTGAAGCTTCCGTTGAATATCTTAAAAAAGCCGCTATAGATAACAAAGATTTTGAATGGGTTGCAAAATACCTTATTTCTGAAATTAAAGGTATTGCGGCTTAGTTAATTGTTGTATAAAAAGGGCAGATTTTTAAAAGTCTGCCCTTTTTGTGTACTTATGAGGTTTTATGGCAAAGGTTAATATATATACAGATGGTGCTTGCAGCGGAAATCCCGGAACCGGAGGATATGGTGCAATCCTTGTTTACACAGATTCTGATGGCATTAAGCATGAAAAAGAGCTGTCTGAAGGGTTTCAGAGTACGACTAACAATCAAATGGAGCTGCTGGCTGTGATAACTGCGCTTGAAGCCCTGAAAAAACCTTGTGATGTTACTGTGTATTCTGATAGTAAATATGTGGTTGATGCTTTTAATAATAACTGGATTGATGGCTGGATTAAAAAGGGATGGAAAACTGCCGGAAAAACTCCGGTTAAAAATGTTGAACTGTGGCAGCGGCTTTTGAAGGCAAAAGAACCTCATAAGGTTGATTTTGTCTGGGTCAAAGGTCATGCCGGTCATGATTATAACGAAAGATGTGATACACTCGCTGTAACAGCTTCTAAAGGTCCAAATCTAAAAACAAAGGTGTCATGATTATTTTATCTCAAGCGCTGTTTTGATTTGCTTATAGTAATCATTGTAATACGTCTTAGAGTTTTTAAATGCCTCATTTATGAGGTTTGATTGTTTAGGCGGAGATACTTTTAGAGCCTTATCAAAGTCTTGTTTAGCTTCATTTAATTTACCAATATTTTTATATGCAATAGCTCTTGCAAGATATAGTTCGGAACTTGCATAAATTTCTCCATTAACTGCCATTCCATTTACAGGGTTTTCAATTTTTGGAGATACTTCTCTTATAACACATGCCCAATCTGAATTCAGTGCACAGGTTTTATATTTTCCCCCTCGATCTTCAACTTTTTTATTTTCTCCTTTAATTATGTATAAATCTGTCAGCATATCAACTTCCGGACCAAAGCTTGCTTTGTCAGCATTTTCAGCCTTCTCAAAATATTTGATGATATTATTAATATCTTTTTTTTCAATATAGCAGGCGGCGGTTAGGTTATAGTATTTATTTTTATTTACCGGGTTCACCGAGAACGCTGCCATTGTTTTATAAATTATGGCTGCATCATCATAATTCTTAAGTTTTAATGCTTTTTTACCTATACAGCCCAAAATCGGCAGTATGCTGAGTGAAATAGCTAATAGAATTACAAGAGTCCTCAACAGTGTTTTTATTGATTTTTTGACATTCATTAAGTATATAAGAATTAAGCAGAATCCTCCGAGAACAGCTGCAGTTGCAAGCTGAACTATATATAATGCAGTTTCAGAACTACCTTTTGCTATAAGCATAGTTGTCTTAACAGTGATAAAGGATGCAAAAAATGTTAGCAAAAGCATAACAATTCCGGCATAAATAAATTTTCTTTGATAATCGTGAAAATCTTCTGGCGATTCAAAATTTTTATGTTTAAAAGCCCAGTAGTTGCCTTTAAAACCGAATACGACCGCGCATATCAAGCCGAAAATCCATCCAACTTTTGGAATGTAACTGAGAGGCAGTTGTATTAATGTTATCCAGGTGCGGTTAAATATACCCCAGATCCAACCCATTAAAAGGGCTCCCCAGTTGAATCTTTTTAAGTCTTTCTCTGATATTTCAAAATTATTTTTCATTATTTATCCTCTCAATAGCTTTTTTAAGCCTTATAAGCATTTTTTTATCTGTTCCAATTCCTGTAATCAGCAATGTTGAGATTTTATTAGTGCGTTCGTCTTCTATTTTATATTTATCAAATAGTATTTCTGATAATTTATATCCGCTTAACCCCTCTTTTTTAATAAGAATTTTTGTAATATCATCTCCGCCTTGCGGAAAGCTTAATGATGATATAGTTTCTATTAATTCATTAATTTTTTTTCTGCCTCGCTTTGAGTTTAAAAAGTGTATGTTTGCTTCTATAGTGGCTAACAATGGATATGAAGGGGATGTTGTATTTATCATTGATAAGGCATTAGCAGGATTATTATCGTTTGAGTGCAAAAGAGCAGTCGGATTTAGCCCGCCGGCTGTTTTATGGAGTGATTGTACGGTATAATCTGCATATTTAACAGCTGATTCCGGAAGTTTATCCGAAAATGGGTACAAAGCTCCATGGGCTTCGTCAACAATGAGTTTTACACCTTTTTCACGGCAGTGTTGACTTATTTCTGCTATATTTGCGGCAAAACCTTCATAAGTTGGGGAGGTTATTAATATACAGTCTGCTGCTGTATTATTTAATAAGTCTTTTACTTTTTCGATTGTTATTGCTTTATAAACACCCCATTCCTTGTCTAACGGTAAAGAATATTCAATGGTTTCACATCCGGCAAGCTTGGCTCCGTTTTTGTGACAAGGATGCGCATTATCCCATATTAAGATTCTTTTTGCCTTTGAGGCGATTATAGATGCAATAATTCCGCCGGTAGAGCCGTTTGTCAGAAATTTTGTATATTTTGTTCCATAGATTTTTGAAGCCCTTAATTCAGCTTCTTCCAGCTCGGAAGTCGGATTATGTGTATCAGTTTCAGATATATCTGCCCTGTACCATTGGTAAAATTTGTGAAATATAAAAAACTTACCGCTATGGCTGGGTGTAGTAAAGAGAGTTGTATTATTTTTCTTTTTTAATAACGAAACCAATCCCATAGAATCATTTTATCAAAAACATGGAAAAAAGATTAAGTGTATTTGTTACGTTATTAAAAATAGCTCTAAAGTATTATTATAAGAGGGTTGTAGAATTATTAAGTGTATGGTATAATATTAGTAGAGCGTAATGTACATTTAAAATCAAAAAATAAATATATGGAGTAGATGTTTTAAGATATTTACCCCCAGAGTGTTACTAACCCCACACCACTCTCAAATAAAAAAGGTATCCGGTTACTTTTAATCATAGGTATAAAGCAATGGATACAGTATTATTACCCCGTTTAGGAATAGAGAAAACCGCAGCAAGTGCGGCTAGTATAGGTATTGTGGTATGTCTTATATTAAGTTTAAACTTGTCAAATTCAGCAAATGGTGTCACGCAGGGTAGCTTAACAGGTGTTACTCCAACTTTGAATTACCTGATTAAAGACCAACAGGAGCGGGAATTAATCTTTAATCAAGATATAGAAATTAAATATCCCGCAGCTAAAATAACAGATGTAGAGAAAGGTGTTAAACATGTCAGAATGATTCGTTATTACAACGGCAGACCCGTTAGAATTAATGTAGTTGAAATATCTCAAGGGATTAACAGTAACCTATCAATTTCTCCCGCTACTGCATCACATACATTGGCATCAAAATCAAAAATTTCAACCATAGCTCAAAATAATGATGCTATTGTTTCAATAAACGGCGGATATTTCAAACCCCAAACCGGAGTCCCGCTGGGTACATTAATGATAGATGGTAAATTATATACAGGTCCCATTTTTGACCGAGTTTCAATGGGATTTTTTGATAACGGGTTTGATATGGCTAGGGTAAAACTCGATGCATCTGTGGAAACTAATATAGGAGGGCTAAAAATTGATAATGTCAATCAGCCTAGAATGTTGTCAGTGCATACAATCATTTATACTTCGGATTGGGGCGAATATTCTCCACCGACTCCGAAATATGGTAAGCAGCTTGTAATACAAAACGGAAAGCTAATTAAGACATCATATAACCAATGTAAAATACCGGAAAAGGGGTTTGTGGTTGTTGGTCCTGAAAAGCAAATTAATAAAATTGTCAGCGCAAGGAAGTTTAAATTAAAAATTAATATTAATCCGGAGTGGAAAGGCGTTAATCATATAATAAGCGGAGGACCCTATTTAGTAAAAGATAACGAAATCTTTGTTGATATGACCGCTCAAAAATTGGGTTCAATAGGGGGAAGAAATCCACGGACTGCTATAGGATATACAAAAGATAATAATATAATACTACTTACTGCCGATGGCAGGGAAGGTTCATCAATAGGTCTGACGTTGATGGAGCTTGCCAATTTGATGAAAGAATTCGGGTGTGTTAATGCTATGAGCCTTGATGGAGGAGGTTCGACCGTGATGTATATCAACGGCAAAGTTGTCAATAGACCAGCAGTTTTCGGCGGTATACCTTTATCACATACACTGAATGTTTGTGTTAATTCATAAAAACAGGGTCGGTTTACTTGTAGAAAACCGACCCTGTTTAACCTTTACAAAAACTATTTTACAAGTTCTTTGAAGTTTTTACCAGCTGAGAAAGCAGGAACTGTTTTAGCAGCAATCTTCAATTCTTTACCGGTTTGAGGGTTTCTGCCTGTTCTAGCAGCTCTTTTGCGAGCTTCCCAAGTACCGAAGCCTACTAAAGTAACTTTTTTGCCTTTAGCAACAGTCTTTTGGATAATTTCTAAAGTAGCTGATAAAACATCAGATGAAACTTTTTGAGACAATTTAGTCTTTTTTGCAATCTCTTTTACTAATTCTTCTTTGTTCATGATAAATCTCCTATACACTAGTACTCTCTTATGTGTGTCGTTATTGACCTTTACACACATTATAACCCTTATTATACACATTGTTTTGTTTTTTGCAAGCATTTTCTATAAACTTTACAAATATGCGGGGTTTTATACCATTTTCTTAATGTATCTTAATAAAACTTTACATTTTATCATATTTTTATGTATAATTACCTTGTAGTGTTTAAAGAAAGGAGCTTCTTATGTGGGAACAAGACATTGATATTCATGAAGTTCGTGAAATCAGAACCAGAACCTCTGTTTATTTTGGCTGCGGAGCAATAAAAAAAATTGCTGATATAGCAGCTGATTTAAAGAATAAAGGTGTTGATAAAGTTATCGTAATGAGCGGCAGAAATGCCTATAAAGCAACCGGAGCTTGGGATTTTGTTGAGAAAGCTTTAATTGATAATGGTATTGGATATGTAAACTATGACCAAGTTACGCCAAACCCTACATCTACAGCTGTAAATGAAGCAACAAAACTTGCAAGAGATTTTGAGGCTAAAGCTGTTATTGCAATTGGAGGCGGCTCTCCTACTGATGCCGGCAAGTCTGTAGCAATATTACTGAAATACCCTGATAAGAATGCTAATGATTTGTATGAATTTAAATTTGCACCTGAAGAAGCGGTTCCTATAGTAGCTATCAATTTAACACATGGAACAGGGACAGAAACAAACAGGTTTGCGGTCGTAACTATACCGGAAAAAGATTACAAGCCGGCAATAGCTTATGATTGTATTTATCCTATGTATGCAATTGATGATCCGGCTTTGATGACAAAATTGTCGCCAAAACAAACACGATATGTATCTATTGATGCTGTTAACCATGTTGTTGAAGCTTCTACCTCAAAAGTAGCATCTCCTTATGCCGTTACTCTTGCAAGAGAAGTTATTTCATTAGTAGGGCAGTATCTTCCAAAAGCGATTGAGAATCCGGAAGACTTAGAAGCAAGGTACTATTTGGCTTACGCTGCAATGTTAGGCGGTGTATGTTTTGATAATGGTTTGCTGCATTATACCCATGCTCTTGAACACCCGTTAAGCGCAGTAAAACCAGAACTATCTCATGGCTTGGGACTGGCAATGCTTTTACCGGCGGTTGTAAAAAATATTTACTCAGCAAAAGCCGAGACTCTAAAATATATATTAGAGCCTATTGTAAAAGATACAAGTTCTGCAGAGAAAGCTGCTGAAGGGGTTTATGAATGGTTAAAATCTGTAGGTGTACCTTCTAAACTCAAAGATGAAGGATTTACGGAAGCTGATATCCGGAATCTTGTAAATCTGGCATTTACAACTCCATCATTGGATGGATTATTGGCAATTGCTCCTACGGAAGCGACAAAAACTGCTGTAGAAGAAATCTACAGGAATTCTTTATAGTGTTATTTAAGGCGGCAGATAAAATTTTGCCGCCTTTTATTGTATAATTAAGGTGATATGGATAAGAAGAATTATTTTTATGTAGACAGCCCTTTGTATCGGCTTGAATGTACTGCTAAGGCTTGTGCAAGGTATTATACTTTATTTTTTAAAGAGCATTGCTCCCATTTTGGTATAACACAAGGCGAATACGCCGTAATGGATACTATTGTCCGAACTCCTGAAATTTCGCAAATTGAGTTGGCGAGGTTACTATATAAAGGACGCTCTCACATAACGCAAATTTTGAATTCCTTGGAGAAAAACAAATTAATTATGCGTACTGACGAACTTAAAAACGGGAGAAAGATTCGTAAAACAGTTTTAACTGATAAGGGGACAGATATTTATAACAAGATTAAGGAAATATCTAAAGATAAGTTTGCAAATATGACAAAGTATTTTGAGCGGAGGGAGAATGAAGTTATGGCAATTCTGGATGAGATTCAGAATATTTTAACTGAGGGAGAAAATGTTGCATTTGATTAATAATATCTTTATGCTATAAATAATGATATGGGCGATTAGCGCAGTTGGTAGCGCATCACATTGACGTTGTGAGGGTCACGTGTTCGAGTCACGTATCGCCCA
>CALUTN010000045.1 GCA_944323665.1 Candidatus Gastranaerophilales bacterium
CAAAAGGGTAAATCGAAAGGGGTAAGAGGAAGTACAGAAAAATAAGGAAAAACAGAAATGTCAAAACAATTATTGAATACAAATGGCGAAAAATTAGGCGAAATTACTTTAAGCAAAGAAGTTTTCGGTGTAGAACCTAATTTACACGTAATGCATTTAGCATTGAGAAGACAATTAAATAACGCAAGACAAGGTTCTGCATGTGCTAAAACAAGAGCAGAAGTTTCAGGCGGCGGAAGAAAACCTTGGAAACAAAAAGGTACAGGTCGTGCAAGAGCAGGGTCAACAAGATCTCCATTGTTCGCAGGCGGCGGTGTTATCTTTGGACCAAAACCTAGAAGCTACGAAATCAATATGCCTCAAAAAGCAAGAAAACTTGCTCTTAAATCAGCACTTTCCGCAAGAGAAGAACAATTAGTTGTTGTTAAAGATTTCTCAGCAATTACTGAACCAAAAACTAAGTTAATGGCAGGTATTATCAAGTCATTAAACTTAAGCGGTAAAATTCTTGTTATAGCAGATACACTAGCTGAAGAAAACAAATATTTAAGCCTTGCAGCAGGAAATATTCCGAGTGTTAAGCTCTTACTTCCTGTTAACTTAAATGTTAAAGACTTACTTGAAGCTGATTTTGTTGTAATGACAGAAAAAGCTGTTAACGATATAACAGAAAGATTAAGCAAATAGTTTAATTAGAATCAGTACACAAAATCAAAAGAGTAAAGGAATAAAAAAATGAGTAAAAATAGAACAAACAAAGAAAAGTTATACGATATAATCAAAAAACCTATCGTAACTGAAAAATCAATGATGGCTACAACACTGGGACAATACACTTTTGAAGTTGATAAGAATGCTACAAAAGTAGAAATTGCTCAGGCTGTTGAACAAGCTTTTCCTGGTAGAAAAGTTAAAAAAGTAAGAACAGTTTATATGCCGTCACACGAAAAAAGAATGGGTTTAAAATTCGGTAGAACAGATTCTTCTAAAAAAGCAATTGTAACTATCGAAGGCGATCCAATCGAAGAATTGACAGCTATATAACGTCATTAAGTAACTAAAAAAGATAATTATAGGAGAATAAATAAAATGGCAACTCGTAAAATTAATCCGACATCTCCGGGACAAAGAGGTATGATAAAGAGTGATTATCAAGAAATCACTACTTCAACTCCTGAAAAATCTTTATTGAAGAAAATAAACAAGACAGCCGGAAGAAACAATACCGGCAGAATAACTTGTCGTCATAAAGGCGGCGGTGTAAAACAAGCTTACCGTATTATCGACTTCAAAAGAGAAAAATTCGGTGTACCGGCAACTGTTAAAACTATTGAATATGATCCAAACAGAAATGTAAGAATTTCATTAGTTTTCTATGCTGACGGTGAAAAAAGATATATCTTAACACCGGATGGATTGAATGTAGGCGATGTAATCGTAAGCGGTCCGGATGCTGAAATTCAAACAGGTAACGCACTGCCTCTTGATGTAATTCCTCTTGGTACAATTGTTCATAATATTGAACTTATACCGGGTAGAGGCGGTAAAATGGTTCGTTCAGCAGGTAACTTTGCACAAGTTATGGCAAAAGAAGGAAACTATGTAACTATTAAATTACCTTCAGGCGAAATGAGAATGGTAAGAAAAGAATGCATGGCAACTGTTGGAACCCTCGGCAACTCAGAATTTAAGAACTTAAAAATCGGTAAAGCCGGAAGAAAAAGATATATGGGTATCAGACCTACAGTACGTGGTGTAACAATGAACCCTTGCGATCACCCTCACGGCGGTGGTGAAGGTAAAACCGGTCCTGGCGGACATCCTAAGACACCTTGGGGCAAACCTGCTCTTGGATATAAGACTAGAAAACAAGGTAAAGCTTCTGATAAATTAATCGTTAGAAGAAGAAAAAAATAACCTAAGGTAATTAAAAAAATAAAGCAAAAATATTAAATACAAATATATAAAAGGAGAAATTAATGGCACGTTCATTAAAAAAGGGCCCATACGTAGAAGAAGCTCTTCAAAAGAAAATCAGTAAAATGAATGAAAACTCAGAAAAGAAGGTTATTAAAACCTGGTCTAGAGCTTCCATGATTATTCCTGATATGTTAGGGCATACAATTGCCGTTCATAACGGTAAAACACATGTTCCTGTATACGTAACAGAGCAAATGATCGGACACAAATTGGGTGAATTTGCGCCTACAAGAATGTACAGAGGGCACGCAGGTTCTGATAAGACAGCAAAACGCAAATAAAATTCTGTACAGTTTTTAAACAAATAAAAGAAATATAAGGAAAATAAAAATGGAAGCTAAAGCAAGACAAACAAACATAAAAATGACAGCAAGAAAACTTCGCAGAGTAATTAACGAAGTAAGAGGTAAAGCTGTTAATGAAGCTCTTGATATGTTGCGTTTTATGCCTTATTTTGCAGCAAGAGTTGTTGAAAAAAATGTTAAGGCTGCAGCAGCCAATGCATTTGAACTTTCAGGCGTAAAAGCAGATGCTTTAAAAGTTTCTGAAATTTATGCTGATGAAAGCGTAACATACAAAAGAGGAAAACCAAGAGCGCAAGGTCGTATATACAGAAGACTCAAACGTACATCTCACCTCACAGTTAAAGTTAGTGACACAACAAAATAGGGAATAATGAAATGGGACAAAAAACACATCCAACCGGATTTAGAGTAGGTATAATCAGACCTTGGGCAAGTACATGGTATGCAAAGGTTAGAGATTATGCTGAATTTGTAGCAGAAGATGCTAAAATCAGAAAATTCATTAAGAAGAAACTTTATGCAGCAGGTGTTGCAGATATCTTAATTGATAGAAAATCTCAAAATACAACAATTACCGTTTTAACAGCAAAACCGGGTATTGTTGTAGGAAGAGGCGGTCAAGGTATTGATGAGCTTAAAGCAGAAGTTTCAAAATATTTAGGCAAACCTGTAATCATTAATGTGGTTGAAGTTGCCAGAATTGATGTAAATGCGTTGTTAGTAGCAGAGTTTGTAGCTCAGCAGCTTGAAAAACGTGTAGCATTCAGACGTGCAATGAAACAGGCTATGCAAAGAACAATGAGAGCAGGTGCTCAAGGTATCAAGATTATGGTATCCGGACGTTTAGGCGGTGCTGAAATCGCTCGTTCAGAATGGGCTAAAGAAGGTAGAATTCCTCTTCAAACCCTCAGAGCAGATGTTGATTACGGATTTACCGAAGCTGATACAGTTATGGGTAAGATTGGTGTTAAGGTTTGGATTTTCAAGGGTAACTTGATGCCTGGTGAAAGAGCTGATATGAACATCAAATCTAAAAATTCAAAAGAATCAACAGGTGAAAGATTCAGCGGAAGACGCGGTAAAAGAAAAGCTGTTGAAACAAAATAAGAAAAATATTAGGAGAACAATATAATGTTAATGCCGAAGAAAACAAAATACCGCAAAGCGATGAGAGGAAGAATGAAAGGCACCGAAACAAGAGGTGTGGACTTCGAATTTGGTCGTTATGCAATTAAGGCTCTTGAACCTGGCTGGATTACAAGCCGTCAGATTGAAGCAGCAAGACGTGCTATGACCCGTGAAATCAAACGTGGCGGTAACGTTTGGATTAAAATATTCCCGGATAAACCGGTTACTAAGAAACCAGCTGAAACCCGTGGCGGTTCTGGTAAAGGTAACGTTGAATACTGGGTAGCAGTAGTTAAACCAAACAGAATCTTGTTTGAACTTGATTACTTTGACAGAGCTGTTGCAATCAATGCACTTGAGCTTGCAGCACAAAAATTGCCGATTAAAGTTAAAGTTATTGAAAAAGAATCTGTATAATTTTAAAGGAAAATATAACAATGAAATTAAGTGAAATGCGTGAAAAAACAGTTGAAGAGTTAAAGCAGTTTGTGCTTGATTCTAAAAAGCAGCTTCTTGATTGCAGAATCAAAAAGACAATGCACAAGTTGGAAAATACTGCTGAAATTTCAAAAACAAAACGCTTAATAGCTCAAGCAAAAACTGTTATAAGTGAAAAGGAAGCTGCAAGTGAAGCTAAGGCATAAGCCAAAGTTACTTGCAAAGGAGATAACAAATGCCTAAAAAAGAAAAACAAGGTGTTGTAATAAGTGACAAAATGGATAAGACAGTAGTCGTTAAAGTTGCGTCATACGAACCACACCCAAAATATAAGAAAATTATTGAATCAAACAAAAACTACAAAGCTCATGATGAAAAGAATGAATGCGGTATTGGTGATGTAGTAAGAATTATTGAATCAAAACCAATTTCAGGAAGCAAAAGATGGGTTGTAGAATCCATAGTAGAAAAAGCTAAGTAGTTGGGTAAATGATTGAGTGACTAAGTAACTAATTAAGTATGGTATTTAATTTGTTAGTTATGTTTCACAAAATCATGCAAACACGCAAACATCATTATCTCAAAGATAATGCGCTGTAAAAGAAAGCAGGTTAGGGTTTTAACCCCAACAAAAATTAAAAGGAAACAGAAAAATGATACAACAAGAAACAAGACTAGTAGTAGCAGATAATACAGGTGCTAAAGAATTATTAGTTATTCGCGTAATGGGCAGTTCTAATAAGAAATTTGCAGCGGTAGGTGATGTTGTTGTTGCAACCGTAAAAGATGCAACTCCAAATATGACCGTTAAAAAATCTGAAGTTGTAAAAGCTGTTATCGTAAGAACAAAACACGATATCAAACGTGCTGACGGATCTGTTATCAGATTTGACGAAAATGCAGCTGTTATTATTAACAAAGATGGTAACCCGCGCGGAACTCGTGTATTCGGACCTGTAGCAAGAGAATTAAGAGATAAAAACTTTATGAAGATTGTTTCTCTTGCTCCGGAAGTTATCTAGTTCATACCGAGCGTTAGGAATAGATAAACCCGAGAATTTCTGTGAAAAATAGAAAAATCTCAAATTCAAATAATAAATGGAGAAATAAAATGGCAGAAAGTAAAAAAAGCTTGCATGTAAAAACCGGTGACAGAGTAGTCATCACAGCAGGCAAAGATAAAGGAAAACAAGGTAACATCAAAAAAGCTATTCCTTCAGAAGGCAAAGTAGTTGTTGAAGGTGCTAATATGATTACCAAGGCTACCAAAGCAAATCCTGCATACGGTATTCAAGGCGGATTAATCAAGAAGGAAGCTCCTCTTGATGCTTCTAATGTTATGATCGTATGCCCGAGCTGCGAAAAGCCTACCAGAATCAAACACTCCGTTGTAGACGGAAAAAAAGTTCGTGTTTGTAAAAAATGTGGTGAACAGTTAGACGTTTAACATAGGCAGGGGTAAATAGGGTTAATTACTATTGCCCAGCCGGTAAGTAAAGATTTAGTTTATTTTTATTTACCTTTATCTGTCTGATGTTGATACCGTCTTAGTAAAGAGGAAAGAAAAATGACAAAAACAAAAAGCTTAAAAGCAAAATACGATGAAGAAGTAAAAGCAGCGCTTAAGGAGAAGTTCGGTTATAAAAATGACCTTATGATTCCGAAACTTCATAAAATTGTTTTAAACATGGGTGTTGGTGAAGCTTCTCACAACGCAAAAATTGCAGATGCAATTCAGGCTCAATTAACTAAGATTGCCGGTCAAAAGGCAATGGTTACAAAGGCTAAAAAATCAATCGCTACATTCAAGTTAAGAGAAGGTATGCCGGTTGGTGCTATGGTTACAATTCGCGGTGAAAGAATGTATGACTTCCTCCAAAAGTTAATCTGTGTTGTTTTACCTCGTATTCGTGACTTTAGAGGTATTTCAGCTAAGAGTTTTGATGGCAGAGGCAACTATACTTTAGGTTTAAAGGAACAATCTTTGTTCCCTGAAATCACTTACGAAGAAGTTGATTTGGTAAAAGGTATGAACGTATCTATTATCACAACTGCTAAGACAGATGACGAAGCAAGAGAATTGCTCAGATTATTGGGTATGCCATTCAAAGGGGCAAATAAAGCTTAGTTTTTATAAAAGTTTCCCGTGGCACAGAAAGAATAAGCATAGATGGATTATTAAGTCCCGATTATGCTAGAATGTATGTAAGAAATGAATAAAGGAGAAAATCATGGCTAAAAAAGCGATGATAAATAAAGAACAAAAAAGAGAAATGTTAGCAGCTAAGGGCAAATACCCGAAAGTTAGACTTCACAACAGATGCAGCATTTGCGGCAGACCTCACGGTTTCCACAGAGATTTCGGTCTTTGCAGAATTTGTTTGAGAAAGATGGCTCACCAAGGGTTGCTTCCTGGCGTTACTAAAGCTTCCTGGTAATAAGCAGGTAAATTTAAGGGACTATCTTTGTTAGCAGGCAGAACTGTACATTGGAGCGAGTTCCGAAAAATTTACTTCCGGTATCGGTATATAGTGCTGATACTTGAGCGGAATTAAAACGCAGTACCGTTTGCTGTGTTTTAACAGGTAGAATTTAATATATTCAAAAAGAACCTCCATAAATGAGGTTCTTTTTTGTTTTCTAAAAACCGGAGGTTTTTAAATTTACTACCTCCGGATTTTATATTATTTTAATTTATGTACAGCAGTTACAACAATCTCAGCGGCTTCTTCCGGTTTGATGTTTGAAGTTTCTTCTGTTTCTCTTACCTTAAATTCAACCAAACCTTCGCTTATTCCTTTACCGACTGTTATACGGTACGGGAATCCGATTAAGTCAGCATCTTTAAACTTAACCCCGGCTCTTTCATCCCGATCATCAAAGACGGCCTCAACGCCATGCTTAATAAGTGTTTTATATATATCTTCCGCAACCTTCATTTGCTCTTCATCTTTTGTGCTGACAGGGATAATAATAACATGGTAAGGCGCAATAGCGAGCGGCCATTTGATTCCGTGGTCATCATAATGAGCTTCTACTGCGGCAGCTGCTGTTCTTGAAATTCCGATTCCATAGCAGCCCATAATATAAGGTTTTGTTTTCCCGTCAATATCTGTAAACACTGCGTTCATCGGTTTAGAATACTTTGTTCCTAATTGGAAGATATTACCGACTTCGATCCCTCTTGTAACTTTGAGCGGTTTTCCGCACTGAGGACAAAATTCACCGGCTTCTACCAGTCTGATATCGGTAACAATTTGAGGAAGTTCAACATCCGTTCCCCAATTATAACCTACTCCATGCTTATCTTTTTGGTTAATTCCGATTACAAAGTTCTTCATTTCTTTAACTGTGTTATCGGCTATTACAGTAATTGGATAACCATTGTATTCTTTCAAACCGTTCGGACCGATAAAGCCTTTTGCTGCATCAAATCCGTTTACACCCATCATTTCTTCAATTTCGCCGGCTGTAGCAATACGAATATCAGAACCTTCAACTGCATTCATAAGTTTTGTTTCTTCAACCTGTTTATCTCCTCTAATGAGTGCAAGTACAGGCTTTTTATCTACAATATAGACAAGAGTTTTAACTATAAGGGTAGCAGGAATATTTAAGAAACTGCATAATTCTTCTATTGAAAGCGTATTCGGTGTATCTACAACCTTAGCGGAATTCCAATCTCCTGTTACATTTACCCCTTCAGTTGGAAGATTTGAAACAGCGTGGTTTGAGTTAGCGGAATAGTCACAGCTTTCGCAGTAGAAAACGTCATTTTCTCCGGCGTCGGTATCTGTTATAACCATAAATTCATGGCTAACACTTCCTCCTATAGCTCCGGAGTCAGATTGAACCATTTTTGTATTAAGCCCGCAGCGCTTAAAGATTTTTGTATAAGCCTGTGCCATATTTTGGTATTCTTTTTCAAGCCCTTCTTGAGTTGTATCAAAGCTGTAGGCATCTTTCATAATAAATTCTCTGCCCCTTAAAAGCCCGAATCTCGGACGAACTTCATCTCTGAATTTAGACTGAATTTGATACAGGTTCACAGGTAATTGTTTGTAGGATTTTAAGCCGTCACGTGCAATCGAAGTTATAATTTCTTCGTGAGTAGGTCCAAGACACATTTCCCTGTCATGGCGGTCTTTGAGCCTCATAAGCTCACGTCCGTAGACTTCCCAGCGTCCGGATTCTTCCCAGAGTTCTTTTGGCTGAACAAACGGCATCAAAAGTTCTTGTGCGCCTGCTGCGTCCATTTCTTCCCGGACAATGTTTTCAATCTTTTTTAATACTCTCCACATGAGAGGCAAGTAGTTATAAACTCCTGAGGTGAGTTTTCTTATATAGCCCGCTCTTACAAGCATTTTATGAGAAACGACTTCCGCATCGGACGGAAATTCTCTTAAAGTCTGTACAAACAATTTTGACATTTTCATAATTCATATTCCCCTTTTTCTATATAATATAATATCACAAACCTGTTTATGATACTCTGTATATATGGAAAAAAGGTATAACGCTTTTAGTGAATATTTAAAACAAAAGTTTGGCGCCAAAGTCTATAAAATTACTATAGATGCCGGTTTCTCCTGCCCTAATAGGGACGGAACAATATCAAGCAGCGGTTGTATATTCTGCGATGACGGCGGAAGTTTTTCTCAAGCACATTCAAACAGACTCTCAATAGAAGAACAGGTTCAAGTCGGGGCTGAAACGCTTGCAGGGAGATTTAAGGCGCAAAAGTTTATGTCTTATTTTCAGGCTTTTTCTAATACTTATAAGCCTGTTGGAGAGCTTGAAAAAATATATAAGGCATCTTTAACACATCCGGATATTGTAGGAATTTCGATAGGAACAAGACCGGATTGTGTTGACGATGACAAATTGAAACTAATTTCTTCTTTTACTCCCGATTATTATACATGGATTGAATACGGACTGCAGTCTGTTCATGATAAAACTTTAAAAAAAATTAACCGCGGTCATGATTACAAATGTTTTTTAGAAGCTTACGAAAAGACAAAAAATTACGGAATAAATATTTGTTTGCATGTTATACTTAATCTTTTTGAAACCTATGAAGAGATGATGGAGACTGCAAAAACAATAGCAAAACTTGAACCTGACGGAGTTAAAATTCACATGCTTGTTGCGCTTGAAGGGACAAAAGTTGCTGATATGTACACAAATGGCGAGATTGATTTTATGACAGAGGATGAATATGTATCAACAGTTTGTGACTTTTTAGAATATTTACCTCCTCAAACCACAATTCATCGACTTGCCGGGAACGGTTTGAGAACAGAGCTGGTCGCTCCGAGATGGATAGGGAAAAAACTTGATACGCTGAACAGAATTGACAGGGAATTTGAACGGCGCGGAAGTAGACAAGGCTTTAAGTTTAGCTTATAATAGCTTTATGGATAAAAAAGTTATTTCTACAAACAGAAAAGCTTTTCATGATTATTTGATTTTTGATAAATATGTAGCGGGGATAGTTTTAACCGGAACGGAAATTAAATCAATCCGCAAAGGTATGTTAAACCTCAAAGACAGTTTTGCAAAAATTGAAGATAATGAAGTTTTCTTATACAATATGCACATATCGCCGTATGAGCAGGGTAATAGATTCAATCATAAGCCTGACAGAGTGAGAAAACTTCTTCTGCAAAAAAAAGAAATAATGAAAATTCTGGCTAAAATTAAAAAAGAAGGATACACAATTGTACCTTTGGAATTGTTTTTGACCCATGGTTTTGCTAAAATAGAGCTGGGGTTGGCAAAAGGTAAAAAGATTTATGATAAAAGAGAGGCAATAGCTAAAAAAACTCAGGACAGGGATATTGCCAGACAAATAAAAAGGTGATGGGGATGTACAACAGAGAATCTATTTTAAAAAGTTTAAATTCCGAAAATTATTACATAGATAAAAATTCGTTAGATTCGTTTTTAGAGGACTGGAAAATAGAGTCTATTTATGAAGATGAAGATGGTATAGAATTTTATGATGATTTAGCATTAGATAAAATAAAAAAAGGAATATCTTTAAAGGCTCAAGGTTACAGTGATGAACAGATTATAACCAAACTTCAGAGATTGGAAGCCAAGGTTTCAAAACCATCAGAGGATAAACCTGTTCAACCCATACTCATTAAGGATTATCTTGAGAACCTTCAGTCTGTTGAAGTTCAATCAAACGAAGAAGACAGTTTACCTGTTGAAATGCCTGAACTGCCGATTAAGAACAAAAGCTTTACATTGGATGTTTCCAGTCAGACATTACAGATGTTGGCAGAAGCTGTTGCAAAAAAAATCAGTGACGATATAACTAATTCAGATTGGGCTAATAAGCTGATAGAAGCAGGCGGATATAAAAAAGATAATGAAATTCTTGCTCAGCAGATTAAAGAACTTTTAGAACATAATAAAGAACTTTCCAAACGAATTGAACAATTGGAATCACACCCATCACGCAGTTTTTGGAAACGTATCTGGGGCAGGGGTAAATAGGGGTAAACAGAGTACCAATTGAATTATATAGATTTTTTAAAAGCTCTGGATTTAAGATTAAAAAAATATTTTGATGAACATAAAAGCTATATTTGCTGTAAAAAGTTCTGTTCCTCATGTTGTGAAAAAGGGGATTATCCTCTTTCTAATTATGAGCTTGAATATTTGATGGCAGGGTATAAATCTCTGGATAACTCCTTAAAAATTCTGGTTCAAGATAATTTTAAAAAAATGGAGGAAGGCGGTAAATGTCCGTTTTTATTAAATGGTACTTGTGCCGTATATTCCTATCGCCCAATTATCTGCAGGGTTCATGGTCTTGCATATATCTGTCCAAACGGCTTAGCAAAACTTCCATACTGTGCTAATGACGGGCTGAATTATTCCGATGTATATTCTTCCGGCATGCTGAATTGCGAACCAATAAAAGAGAATCTCGATACAAAATTTTTGCTAAGAAATTTTACCGGGGTTGAAATAAGAAATCTATATGACTGGATTAACCTGTAAACATTCTTTAAGCTCCAGCCTTGACACCCATATCGGCTTTGTGTTAAAAATAATAATGTATAAATAGTATTAGATAGGTTAATCGTGCTTAAATGTCCGGGAACCATCAAGGGTAAAGCTAATAAATGAAGGATGTAACAAAGCCATTCTGTTTACCCACCGGTCTACGATTCCTCAAAAAGAAAGGATGAACAATGTACGCAATAGTCGAAACAGGCGGTAAACAATACCAAGTTGAAGAAGGACGTTATGTAGACGTTGAATTGTTAGGCGAAGAAAAAGATGCTAAGGTTGTTTTTGATAAAGTTGTTATGATTGTGAACGGCAAAAAATCAAAAGTAGGTCAGCCTTATGTAGCTAATGCTAAAGTCGAAGGCACTATTGTTAAAACTGACAGAGCTAAAAAGATTATAGTTTTCAAACAAAGACCTAAAAAAGGATATAGAAGAAAACAAGGTCACAGACAAGGTTTTGCAAGAGTTATGATTAATAAAATCAGAACAACTGCTGCAAAAGCGAAAGCAGAAGCATCTGAAACTGCAGAATCATAGTTTGATTCAGTGACTAAAGCGGGTTAGCAGTGCAGATTAACAGAAGCTCTTTGCTGACCAATAAGAAAGTATAATAAAAGGAGAAAATAAAATGGCACATAAGAAAGGTATGGGTTCCACCAGAAACGGACGTGATTCGGAAGCGAAGCGTTTGGGTGTGAAAAAATTCGGCGGCGAATTAGTAAAAGCCGGTAATATCCTTGTTCGTCAAAGAGGAACAAAATTCCATCCGGGTAACAATGTAGGAATCGGTTCTGATGATACATTGTTTGCACTTATTGACGGGCAGGTCAAGTTTGAACCGCACAGACGCGACAGAAAACA
>CALUTN010000046.1 GCA_944323665.1 Candidatus Gastranaerophilales bacterium
TTTGATGATACAAAAAAAGAATGGCACTTATCTCCTGCGTATGATTTAACTTACAGTTTTTCATTTAATGGGGAACATGCAACCACTATTAATGGTGAAGGCAAAAATCCGACTTTAAATGATATATTAGCGGTTGCAAAAAATATAGGACTCAAGGAAAAACTAGCAAAAGATATTACATTAGATATTCAGGAAAAATGTTCTAAATTATTTAATTAATCTCATACTTATGTGCATTTAATCTTTAAACATAAGTTTCTTTATATTGATATTTATTTACTGCTTTTATTGTTGCATTAGGGTTGAAATTGATTTCATAATTAGTTATAATATACGCAGGCGGGTTCAAAGTCTCCATGGCAAGTAAAGCTATGATGCTGTTTGAAGCCGTCTTTTTATGTTTATACTGAAAATTGCCTTTGGCTGTTTTGCGCCTTACAAAAACTTTATCTTTCCCTGGTAATAATATATCTCTATCCTGTCTATTTCAGCTTTTACTGTAACAATAAGTGGTTTTTCCTCTTTCCCATCTTTTTCTTTTTAACTATCTGAACCACTTACCTCCGTCAATCTTAAAGTTTTTTATTGTGTTTGTAAAAATATAGGATTCAAAGAAAAATTTGCAAAAGATATGGCATTAGATGTTCAAGAAAAATGTTCAAAATTATTTAATTAATCACATATCTAAGTACATTTAATCTTTAAACAAAAGAGTTTTTATAATTATTTACCCCTGGATTTTTTATTATATTTAGAGTACACTTTTTTCGGAGACTGTTACAATGATATTCTTATATATTTATATTACTGTTTTTACTGTTTATTTTATAATTCTGGCGATTGCATCAATGAAATCTTCCCGTAAAATAAGGGATAAATATACACCAAGGGACGCAAATCTTTGTGTGGTAGTGTATGCAACCGGCAGAACGGATACTCTTGAAAATTTGATTAAGCAATTAAAAAATCAAAACTATCCAAAACAAAATTATACAATATATACGATATTGGATAAATGTGAAAATATTTCAGAGGTAACTCTCCAAAGTGATTTAAATGTTAACGTTATTAATATTAATAATTTGGAGCCTGTCGGTAAAAGTCAGGCATATTCAATTATTGCGGAGAAACTCCAAGAGATAAAAGACTTAGATGCCTACGTATTTTTAGATTCTAATAATTATGTAGACTCTGATTTCCTTACAAATGCAAATTACTATTTGACCAAATATGATGTGTTCAATCCGATGGTTAACTATCTTCCGCAAAGTGATAAATACTCATTCTGGCAAGAAGTGAAATCCGTATATTCAAGATATATTTCGAAATTTGTCTATAAAACCAGAACCCGCCTGGGGTTGACGAATATTATCAATACCGATTCTTTTGTTATTAAGAAAAATTTGCTTAATAGAATCGGCTCTTTTGATTTTCAAGATTTGATATCAGAAGTTCAGTATACATTAAAGTTAGCCAATGAAAGAATTTCTGTAGCATTTGTTGATGATTTAAAAGTCTATAAAAGTATTGAAAAATTTGATTATAGAATACCGTCTCTTTCAAGAAGGATGAATATTTTTTGGGCTAACCTGACTAAGACTCCGAACTTTACAACACAGGAATTTGTAATGTCTCTGGCTGTTCCAAACTGGCTGACATGCATATTGATATATTTTATGCTTTTAAGACATGCCTATGTATTTCCATTCTGGGTAGGGTATTCTACAATTTTGATAACTTTTATCGTTCTAATTATTGCTTTTTGCGTTAGCCTTTTGAATGCTAATTTGTATCCTAAGGAGTATTTATATCTCTTTATGTACCCGTTTATTTCTATCGCAAAAATGACATACAATTTCCCGCCGGTTAGAGGGGTTAGAAATATTATAAAAATTACGACTCGCAAACATAATATTGAAAAAATGACCATAAATGTAGTGGTTTCTGATGGGAAAAAAGACTACACCTGTCAGCTTGAGCTGATATCGGATGATGGATTAGCAAAAGTCAGATTTATTAATAAAGGTAAAAATTACCTAACAAAGAATAATCATCTTCGTATGGTTGATGCAATACGTGAGTTGACGGCAAAACTTGCGGACTACGGTTTGACTCTGAAAGTTTGTCAGTGTTGTAAATATTTTCAGTCTGTAGTAGACGGCTCTACAAATATGATAAAAGGTTGCTGCAATTGTCAGTTTCAGGGCAGAACTCCGGGCGATATAATACCTACTCTGGTTTGGAATACGTGTCCGAGATTTGAAGAACACAATGTTGTTAATTTGTTTTAAATGCAGGTGCTTAGTTACGAGTAAAGGAGTCAGTCTGAGCTGAGGTTAATTTATATAGGCATCTTCTGATAATTTTATTTTAAAACTGCTGTTTGACGGAATGGATACATGTCCGCCTTTTGAGAAAAATGCAGTAATAGGGGAGGTAAGAGTATTCAACCCGAGGCAAATAGTGCCGTAAGCGAGCGGAAACGGAGATAGTATAAATGTTGAACCGTCCCCGCCGAGGTTTACTGTAAGATTGAACATTCGTCCGAAAAGGGTTCTGCCCCAATTCCCTTTTTTCCACATGGTTTTAAGATAGGTTCGGTCTCCTTTAATATTATTAAAAAATATTTTTTTATCATCAGCTCTTGTAATATAACCTTTAATCGGGATGGTTTGCCCTTTATAAATCATTCCGTACAGCTCAATTGCGACAAGCCCTCCGTTACAGGTAATCTGGGGCTGGTGTGAATCTACGATTTCTCCTAAGAATACGGTTGAGCCCGGTATTACATAATTCTTGCCATATTTATTTTGTTTAGTTTTAAATCTAACTTTTGTTCCTTCTTTTTGCCAGTCAGAAATTGTTGAGGTGCTTACTGCGTCAAAAGTTGTCCATTTGCGGATTTTTATATTTCCGCGGGTAGTTGTGATTGGAGGTGGTGTATACGGTACAGATATAGTATTCCCGCTTTTAACATCCGAATTTTTAGTAGAGTTTGTAATATTGGGAAGTGCCGGTAATGTTTCATCTGAAGTCTCCGATTTGAGACTTTTTTCAAGAGCACTTTCTTCTTTTATATTTACGTCTTGGATGAGTTGATTTGGATTGTAGTTTTTTCTTATCTCGTCATCAACTGTTGCATCCAAATCAAGAGCATGCCCGAAATTTGGTGTAAGCATGCCTATTATTAGAAGAATAAGTGTTTTTTTTACATCAATTCTCATGCCGTAATTCACTCTCTAAGATTATTTTACCAAATTGTAACAAAATTGTTAACAACTAGCAAAAAATATTTTGTTTTGGTTTATGATAAATGTGTAGACAGTTAATTAGATTGGAAACTATGATGAAGATTCATACAACGCAAAATCTAAGTTCACCGGCGGTATCCCGACCAACCAACTTATCATTGCCGCGTGAAATTAGATATACGAAATATTCGGATGGTTTACATTCCTCCGAACCTGACATATATGAGGGCAGTGTGTCATTCAGGGGGAAAAAAGAAATTGTTAATAAGGCTGTGGAAGCCGGTAAGAAAAAATTTGCAGAAAGAGTCGCTAGTTCAAAGGGTTTAAAGAAAATCTTTAATAGCGACTCTTTTGGTAAGCTTTTGGAGACGACCAGTAAACAGGAGGTATTAATTAATTCCGGTACTGCGCTGGTAATTTGTACAACTGCAAGACCTCTTACTATTATGGCGCTTCCCGGGGATAAA
This sequence comes from Candidatus Gastranaerophilales bacterium, assembly GCA_944323665.1. Classification (GTDB taxonomy): domain Bacteria; phylum Cyanobacteriota; class Vampirovibrionia; order Gastranaerophilales; family Gastranaerophilaceae; genus CAG-196. Next base: position 3,719 of record CALUTN010000046.1, read on the forward strand.
AATAAGAAAGACTGTGCATTTGCCGCAGCGCATTCCGTGTCATCCGGTGTTTGGGGGTTTATTGTTCCTCTTTTATTTATCAGACCTCTTGCAACGGGTTATAACCTGGCGCTTAAAGAGGCCGGTAAATATATTAAGGATGAAAGCAAATTATCAAGAATGTGGCCTCATTTGGACTTAAAATCAATAAAAGATGCAAAAGGCAACAGATTACCGATGGACAAATGGCTTGATAGAGCCGGTAATAGATTTATCCCGGATATAAAGGATGTACATAAAGTTCCGTTGCCAAAACATATTTCTGAAGTTTCAGAAAAAACCTTATTAGAAAGAATCCCGAATTTGGATACTACGAAAATTAAGTCACTTTCTCCAAATGAATGGGTATCTAAAAATGGGGAAAAAGTCAGATTTGATTTACGTGATATTTTTATTGCTGTTAAAGATGCAGAATCAAATAAGGTTCAATACTTCCCATTAAAGCATGTCACCGAGGATGTGCTTAAGGAAGTTTATCCGGAATTAGATATAGCGTCAGTTAAGGCTGCTAACGGAGAAAGACTTCATCCTGATAAATGGATGAAAAAGGATGGTAAACCGTTCAATTTTAATATGGATAATGTCTTTATTTCTGATTGGGCAGAGACAGATAAAGGTATTACGCTTGTCACCGGAAGAAAAAGAAAACACGTGGATGGCTCCATTAAAGATGTATGTTACCAGAAAAATAATAAAGACATGTATTCTTTAGGAACTCCTATTGAAGAGGATATGGTAAAAGCGGCATCTGTTAACACGGTTTTAAACAAGCTGGGCGGCTGGCTGCCTGATTTGGTCGTAACCTATCCTCGAGCAACAGCTACTATTGCGATTATACCGTTTATCTTAAAAAGTGTCTTTGGAATTGAAAAATCCCATAAACCTCAAAACAAGACCACAGAACAAGCAGAATCTGGAAAGGAGGTGTCATAATGAATATACATTCTATAAATTCATTAGGGAATGCTCCTCAGGCTTTAAGGTCGGGTATTGATTATTCAAGGCAGAATCGACAAGATAGTCAAAATCCTTCTTTCAAGGCGGCGAAAGGTCCGGACAAGGTTTCCAGATTTTTTGCTGATTATTACGGAAAATATATTTTGAACTCTGATGCAATGCGTAAAGTCTCGGAATTTTTTGCAAATCTTGATAAAAAAGGTGATGTAACGAGACATTTTCAAACTTTCGGTTCTTTGATTACAAGCTCTGCGTATATGCATTCAACTTTGAAGAATAAAGAATTTGATAAAGATAATGCAAGAACACTTGCCGTAAATCAGGGATTATCGTTCCTTTTACCTACAATAGCTGCATATACAGTTGATTTGGCTATCAGAGAAATAAATAAACAATGTGAGTATGCATATTCAGCAGCACAAGAAAAGAAAATTAAAGCTGCTCAATTAACTCCGGAAGCAAAACAACTGGCAATGGAAAAACTGGGCAGACAGTTAAAAGGGTTCCGAACCCTAATCGGCATTATTACATTTACTACAATTTACAGATATGTAGCTCCGGTATTGATTACTCCGGTTGCGAATTGGATTGGCAGTAAAATTAATGCCAAAAAGGATTCTCCGGCACGAGAACATGTAGAAAAAGCTGCAACGACGGAGAAAGATGATTAATATATAAGCAAACCTAATGTGTACATATAAAACTGTCTCATTTGAGGCAGTTTCTTTTTTTGTTTATATTATAATAAGTGTATGAAGTACGTTTTTTTAGAAGAGGTTGATTCTACTAATAAGTATGCTAAAGAAAATTTAGCAAAGTTTGAGGACAAAACTGTTATATATACTTCAAAACAAACTGCCGGAAGGGGTCGTTTGGAGCGTAAATGGGATTTTGTCGGCGGCGAAAATATTTATGCGAGTATTATTCTAAAACCCGGAGATAAATTAAAAGAAGTTTATTCAAATTTAACCCAATATTTATCTGTTGTGATATCCCGGGCTATGGAAAGTTACGGAGTTGTGCCGGGAATTAAATGGCCTAATGATGTTTTAATAAACGGCAGAAAAGTTTCAGGAATTTTAGCAGAAAGTGTATTGGAAAAAGATAAACTTGCCGGGATTATTTTAGGATTCGGAATAAATTTAAACTGTGCAGAAAACAATCTGTCAAAGATTGATAAACCGGCAACATCTTTAAATATTGAACTTGACAAAAATATAGATAGAGATTCATTTCTTAGCGAACTTTTGAACAGATTTTTTTTGTTGTATGATAGATTTATAGAGGAAGGATTTTCATTGATAAAAGATGAATACATGAGAAGAGCCGTTTTCCTCAATAACACTATAACTGTAAGAACTTTTGATAAAGAAGTTACCGGTTTAGCTGTCGGAGTTACAGACAAAGGTGCTTTGCGGCTTAAAGAGAAAAACAAAGAACTCGTATTTTTAGCAGGAGATATATTATGAATGAATTATTATTTGATGGTATCGCCCTTATGTTTATAGGAATGGGCACTGTATTTTTGTTCTTATGTATTATGATAGTTGCTATGCATGGAATGGGTGGAGTTATTAAATACTTAAATAAATTTTTCCCGGAAGATGTTGTGCAGCCCGCAAAAGCCAGTAAGCCTGCCGCAGATGAAGAAGCTGTTGCAGTTGCGGTTTTAAAAGCAGTTCTTGGAAGAAGTTAGTTTATTGAAAGGTAATAAAAATGACAAAAAAATTAATTAAAGTAATGGACACATCTTTTAGAGATGGTTTTCAATCAGTTTATGGCGCAAGAGTATTTGTGGATGATTTTTTGCCTGCTTTAAAATCAGCAGTCGATGCCGGTATTAAACATTTTGAAGTCGCTGGCGGAGCAAGATTTCAGTCTCCGATTTTCTATTGTAATGAAAATGCTTTTGAAACAATGGATAAAATAAGAGCTGCTGTTGGTCCTGACATCAATCTCCAATCTTTGGCAAGAGGAGTTAATGTTGTTGGTTTGGATTCTCAGCCGAGAGACATGATTAATCTTCATGCTAAATTGTTTAAGAAACATGGTGTTACCACTATTAGAAACTTTGATGCATTAAACGATGTAAATAACCTTATTTATTCAGGGCAGTGCATTAAAGATAACGGTTTGAAACATGAAGTTACAATCACAATGATGGAACTTCCTATTGGATGTACAGGCGCTCATGATGTTGATTTCTATGAAAGAGTGCTTCGTTCAATCCTTGATGCAGGTATTCCGTTTGACAGCTTAGCATTTAAGGATGCTTCCGGTACATCTGCACCTAGAAAGGTTTACGAAACAATCAAGAGAACCAGAGAAATCTTGGGTAACGATGCTCACATTAGATTCCACTCCCACGAAACAGCAGGTACTGGTCTTGCAGCTTATCTTGCAGCGTTGGAAGGCGGAGCTGACGGTATTGATTTGGCTATGAAACCTGTTTCTGGCGGTACGGCACAGCCGGATATAGTTTCAATGTGGCATGCTCTTAAAGGCACTGAATACGATTTAGGTATTGATATTAATAAGATTCTTGAAACAGAAGAAATCTTTAAAGAATGTATGAAAGATTACTTCTTACCTCCTGAAGCTTTGGCAGTTAACCCGATGATTATCTCTTCACCTCTTCCGGGCGGAGCTTTAACCGCTAACACTCAGATGATGAGAGATAACGGGGTTATGGATAAATTCCCTGAAGTTGTAGCTGCAATGAAAGAAGTTGTTGAAAAAGGCGGTTTCGGTACTTCTGTTACTCCTGTTTCACAATTCTATTTCCAGCAGGCATTTAATAATGTTATGTTCGGTTCATGGAAGAAAATTGCAGAAGGTTACGGAAAAATGGTTCTTGGGTACTTCGGTAAAACTCCTTGCGAACCTGATGCGGAAGTTGTTAAAGAAGCTGAACAGCAGCTTGGTTTACAACCTACAACAGAATTGGTCGTTGACCTAAATGATAAAGACCCTAATAAAGGTATAAAAGCTGCTACTAAGATGCTTGAAGATGCAGGACTAGAAGTTAACGAAGAAAACATCTTTATTGCAGGTGCCTGTAAAGAAAAAGGTATTATGTTCTTGCAGGGTAAAGGACAAATCGGAGTCCGTAAAAACTGTCCTGCTCAAACTTGTCCTACTCCTGCAGCAGGCGGAGGCGAATTTACTGTCAGTGTTAACGGAAAAGCTTATGCTGTCAAGCTCGAAGGTGATAAAAAAGCTGTTGTTAACGGTAAAACTTATGATATCTCCGTTAAAGAGGGTATTGAATCAAAATCAGCATCATCTGCTGCATCTGGCGGCGCAGAGGTTACAGCCGGGGTTCCTGGTAACGTTTTAAGAATAGAAGCTCCGGAAGGTACTGCTGTTAATGAAGGTGATGTAATTATGGTTCTTGAAGCGATGAAAATGGAAATTGAAGTAAAAGCTCCAAAATCAGGAACTATTCAATCCATTGCCGTATCTCAAGGTGATAAAGTCGTAACAGGCCAAACATTAGCGGTAATAGGAGGGTAAAGAATTATGAATATAATAGAAGGTTTAAAGACTCTCTGGGATTCAACCGGTGTAATGCTTTTTCATAAGCATATTTTTGGAGATTCAAGTCTTGGTATTATTGGTGCGCTAAATGATCCTAATATGACTGGTTTTGATAAATATTTACAAGCAGTCGGGCCTGTCGTAATGATTCTGATTTGTTTATTTTTATTGTGGTTAGGCATAAAAAAACAATTTGAACCATTATTGCTGGTTCCTATTGCTTTTGGCGGAATATTATCTAATATATTAATGCCGTTAGATTTAACTCAGACACCAATATTAGATGAAAGTATAGCCGGACCGAACGGATTTTTGGGTATAATATTTGAATTTGGTATCCACAAAGGTTTATTTCCTTTGATAATATTTATGGGCGTAGGTGCAATGACTGACTTCGGGCCGTTGATTGCGAATCCCAAAACAGCACTTTTAGGCGGTGCAGCACAGTTTGGAATTTTTGGTGCTCTATTAATGGCTTATTGTCTGTTTGGATTTAATATGCCGGAAGCTGCATCAATAGGTATTATCGGAGGTGCTGACGGGCCGACATCTATATATGTTACAACAAAACTTGCCGTGCACTTGCTTGGGCCGATTGCAGTTTCTGCATATTCCTACATGGCTCTTGTTCCTGTTATTCAGCCTCCTATAATGAAGCTTTTAACAACAGAGGAAGAACGTAAAATCCGCATGGTACAGTTAAGAGATGTCTCTAAACGGGAAAAAATTATATTCCCATTAGTTGTATTGATTCTGTGCGCCATACTTTTACCCAGTGCCTGCCCACTAATCGGCGCTCTGACGTTTGGTAATCTTTGCAGAGAATGCGGAGTTGTGGAGAGACTTTCTGATACAATGCAGAATGCTTTGATAAATATTGTAACTATATTTTTAGGCTTATCTGTCGGCTCAAAACTATCAGCAGACCAATTTTTAACAGTTCAGACATTATTTATATTAATTCTCGGTATCATAGCATTTTCTTTTGCAACTGCAGGCGGTGTGCTGATGGCCAAAGTTATGAATTTGTTCAGCAAAGAAAAAATCAATCCGCTTATCGGTTCAGCCGGTGTTTCAGCCGTTCCTATGGCAGCGAGAGTTTCTAATAAAGTCGGGCAGGAAGCTGATCCGCAGAACTTCCTTCTTATGCACGCAATGGGGCCGAATGTATCAGGTGTAATAGGTTCAGCCGTAGCTGCAGGTGTGTTACTTGCTTTATGTCATTAATCAATTGACTTATATAGAAAAATACAGCGGATAAAATATTCGCTGTATTTTTTTTAATTTGTGAAAAAATAACTTACTTAGTCATATTTTGAAGTTTGTTGCAAGGATCGCAAGGCTGCTTTTGCACCTTCTGGCAAGGGTCGCATGGCTGAACTTTCTTTTCACATGGGTCGCATTTTTTTACTTTTTGGCAAGGATCACATGGTTGAGTTTTTTTGGCACAAGGGTCACATGGTGCAGCAGCCCCGGTTTCACAAGGATCACACTTCTTAATTTTTTGACATGGGTCACATTTTTTCTGGCAATCGCAGTCAGTTTTTTTCTTTTCGCATTTAGGGCAGTGTCCCCAGTACGCAGGGTTCAAGCTTGACCAGGAAAATGCCTGGGCAGACTGGACTCCTACTGCTACTATCCCTAATACAGCTAACATTGACAATGTTTTTTTCATTACTAACTCCTTTTCTGTTATTAACAACTTGTATTTTAAATACATGTTTATTTTAAAAAAGAAGTTGGTAAAAACCATAGCTCCGGTGGGGAAAAGCTTTTTACCTTGGTGGCTAAATATTAGTTTTTCTTTCTGTCAATGAGTTTTTCTTTATCTCCCCATTTAAAGGCTGAGCGGATTTCGTGTCCGACTTTTTCTATCAAATGACCTTCTGATTCTTTTCTCATTCTTGTAAAGTTTGGAGACCCGGAGTGAAATTCTTCCATAAATTCTTTGGCATAGCTTCCGTTTTGGATATCTGTAAGAATTTTTTTCATTCTTTCTTTAGTGTTTTTATCTATGACAATGTTTCCTCTTGTATAATCTCCATATTCAGCGTTATTTGATACAGAATAATGCATATCTTCAATTCCGCCTTCATAGATTAAATCTACTATGAGTTTGAGTTCATGGCAGACTTCAAAATATGCCATATAAGGGGAATAACCTGCTTCAACAAGAGTCTCAAAAGCGGTTTTTATAAGCGCTGAACATCCGCCGCAAAGGACTGCCTGCTCTCCGAAGAGATCTGTTTCTGTTTCTTCTCTGAAAGTTGTTTCAATAATTCCGGCTCTTCCTGAGCCAATTGCTGCAGCATAAGAAAGTGCAAGTTCTTTTGAATTTCCGGAGAAATCTTTTTCAACTGCAACCAGCGACGGGACCCCTCTTCCTGCTGCGTATTCGCTTCTTACGGTATGTCCCGGAGCTTTAGGTGCAACCATTATAACATTTACACCTTCTGGCGGGGTAATAAATCCGTAATGTATATTAAACCCGTGAGAAAACATTAAATATTGACCTTTTCTGAGGTTCGGCTCAATTTCTTCTTTAAAAATCTTTGCCTGAATCTCGTCAGGAATAAGTATCTGGATAATGTCAGCTTCTTTAACAGCATCTTTTACAGACATTGTTTTAAAGCCGTAATCCTTTGCTTTAATATCAGAAGCACCGCCCTGCCTTAAACCTAAAATGACATCGCATCCAGAATCTCTTAGATTCATGCTCTGCCCGTAGCCTTGTGAACCAAATCCGATTATAGCTATTTTCTTTGTCTTAATAAGTTCTGTATTTATATCTTTATCAAAATAGATTTTTAAGTTATTCATTTTTCGCCTTTCTTGTAAAAAGCCGGGTATTACCCCGGCTTTTTTATTATTCTTCTGTTGTCATATTCAGTGTTGTTTGTTCTCCTGCGGGTTCAGATTCTTCTGTTATTGCACAAGAACCGGTTGCGGGATTATAATTATCATCATCTTTATCTGTGTTTACAATCTTATTAACCGATACAACGGTATCGTTATCCGTTAAGTTTTGTGCTCTGACACCTGTTGCAGGTCTGCCCTGGCAGGAAATATCTCCGGCTTTGAGTCTTGTAACTATACCATTAGCGGTTACAAGCATAATTTCATCTTTTTCTTCGACTATTGTCAGTGCAACTAATCTTGACATATTTGATTTGAATTTGGTTGCAATTAAGCCGATGCCGCCTCTGTTTTGAGCTCTAAACTCTGACAGTTTGGTACGTTTGCCGAACCCGTCAGAAGTTACAACAAGAAGGTCAGCATCATAGTTTCTTGGAACAATATCGCAGCCGATAATAGTGTCACCGGCTCTGAGTTTCATAGAATTAACCCCTCTTGCGCTTCTTCCGAGCGGTCTTAAGTCTGCTATCGGGAATCTGATTGCCATACCGCAGGAAGTTCCGATAATAATTTCAT
>CALUTN010000047.1 GCA_944323665.1 Candidatus Gastranaerophilales bacterium
AGAGAGGCAGGGTGAAGTTTTCGCCCATTGTCTTATTTTTTATCTTTACTTAAATTCTTCCCCGATTTTAGGGTTAACTATTCTGATAAAATCCTTGCTGTCTCCTATGAAGAAGCTTCCGAATTGCAGAACCGTAGGCGCAATCAGCCCTTTGGAAGTTGCAATAAAGAACTTGTCATCTTCTATTTTAGCAACTGTACCTGCAGGGTGCGGAATACAAAAAGCATCCGAAGCTACTTCTGCTTTCATAATTTTCATCAGATTTCCCCTGAAAGTCGTGCTGGCTATAATAAACGGATTTAATGCCCGAATAAAGCGTTCAATTTCTTCTGCCGTTTTATTATAGTTAATAAAAATATCCCTTTCAGTCAGCCCCTTTCCTGAAATAAAGTCGCCCTGCGGTTGTTTGATTCTAGGTAGTTCCTGTACTTCGTAAGCTTGCAGTACTTGTAAAAGAAGTTCAATCCCGAGTACGTTAAGCTCGTTGAATAAAGTCCCCATTGTAGCCTTAGAATGGATATGATAAGGCTTTTGAACAATAATATCTCCGGTATCAAAATTTTCATCCATAAAATGGATTGTTACCCCGGTCTCTGTTTCGCCGTTCATAATCACTCTGGAATACGGGTTCCCGCCTCTGTATTTTGGAAGCATGGAAGGATGTACATTGATAAATCCGTCTTTTACCGATGTCATTAAAACTTTCGGTATTTTATAATTGAATGAACAAACTACGGCAGCATCAACATCCAGATTTCGAATTGTTTCAATAAGCTGAGGCTCATCAAGTTCATCGTATTCAATATAATTCAGCCTTCTTGAAAAAACATAATTTCTGAAATCTTCATACATATTATGCTCTTTTTTAGGTCCCAAAACCCCGACAATATTTACCCCTGCCATCAAAAGACCGTCCAGTCCGATATATGCCATATCAGGGATGCCGACAAAAAGTATTCTTTTTTTGAAAGCCGTTCTGTTAAACATAGTTTTATGCCATTTCAAGTATAACCGAAATTCAACAATTTAACAAATGGATTTATTTTATTTGGTTATATGTTATACGCAATGAACCGGCAGAGTTCTATTAATTTTTCAGGATAAACTCCGATTAAAATTGTTATTATTGTACAAAATATCAGTACAAATTTTTGTGAGAATACTGTTTTTAGAAGGTTTACGTTTGTATTCTTGTCACATTCTCTAAAGAGCGGATGAATTAATTTCAAGTAATAATACAATGCTGCTACAGTCAAAATAAGGATTGCAAGCAAGAACGGAATAAAGATTAAGCCGGAATTTGCGATTGCCGAGAAAAGATAAATTTTTGAGACAAACCCCGAAGTTATCGGGAATCCTGCCAAGGCTATAACGGATACAGCGTAAGAGCCCGCAAGAAGTTTATTTTTATTAAATAAACCCTTAAAATCTTCAACATTTTCTCCGATAGAATTTGTTTCTGTGATGTTTAAAAACGCAAAAACCGCTATATTCATTAGACAATAGCAGATTAGATAGAAGATAACAGTAGATAGGTTATAAACAGAAACAAGGCTTGCTGCAAGCAAGACATAAGAAGCATTTGCCGCAGATGAACACGCTAAAATTACCTTAACATTTCTTTCTCTTATGGCGTAGGTATTTGCCCAAATAGCTGTAATGAGCGACAGAATGATTATTACAAATGTAAGTTCAAAGCTGCTGCTGAGCGGAAAAACTAATAATCGGCACAAGATTCCGAAAAGAGCCAGTTTGGGTATGGTGGATAAAAAAGCAAGAACTGAACTTTCAGAGCCTTTATATACATCGATTATCCAGTTTGCAAACGGGAAAACCGCCAGTTTTGAAATAAGACCGAGAACAGTTAGAACAGAGGCAAATACATAAATTAATGATGTTTCGCGCTCAATTACAATTTCGTATATTTCTGAAAAATTAATAGAGGAAGTGATTCCGTAGAGGTAAGAGACCCCAAAAAGAAATACTCCTGTAGAAACTGCGCTGGTTATCAGATATTTGAATGCTGCTTCTTTTGAATAATAACCTTTTTTGGAAGCAATAAAAAAGTATGATGGGAAACTTAGGAGTTCAATTGATATAAAAAGAGTCAGAAAATCATTAGCTGAGACAACATTTAGTGCGCCGAGTATTCCTGTAAGCAATACAGCCTGCAATGTATAAGCATTTTGTTTTCTTTCTCTTATTAAATTTCTGGTAAGAAGAACCGTAAAGAATCCGCAAAGAAGGATTACAAACTGGAATAAAAGCGTATAGCTGTCTGACATAATTGATTCTTGGAATCCGAAATATTGCGGCTCTGTTTGTACTGTTGTAAGAAGGACAATACTCAATGAGATTCCGATAGCGGAGACAAGCCGGGCATACTTGGAAAATCTTGGTGAGATAAACATTGAAAGCAAAAGCTGGAGCAGGATAAAACCTGCCAGACAAATTTGCGGTAATAATATATTAAAAATGTCATTAATCATTGATTAAGCTCCTACAAGATTTAAGATTGCAGACGGGAAAAGCCCGAAGATAACAAGCCCTGCAGTAATCGAGGCAAGAATAACGAATTCGTGGACTGAAATATCATTAATCTTGTCATAAGCTTCCGGCATCTTTCCGAAGAATGCTTGATGAAGGAATTTGAGCATATAACAAGAGCTTATTATCAAAAGCGGAAGCGAGAATACTGAAACCAATTTTAAGATGTCGCCAATTTCTGAGAAAAGGGCTGAAAGCATGGTCAAAATTTCACCTATAAACGGTGCAAAAGCCGGTACACCGATTGATGCGAGAATTATTAAAGTGCTAAAACCAAACAATCTCGGCATTTTCTGTGCTATTCCGCCTAAAGAATTTATATCACGTGTTTTGCACCTTAAATACACAATTCCGCATATCATAAATAATCCCGATGTAACGAGTGCATGCGCAATCATGTGGAATACGGAAGCTGAAAGCCCAAGTTCATTATATGCACAAAGTCCTAAAAGAATCAGACCCATATTAGAAATACTTGAATATGCAACAATTCTTTTAATGTCAGTCTGAGTGTAGGCGACAAATGCCGTATAAATTATATTTATAAGTGCAAATATTCCCAGTACCGGTGCAATACTGATAAATGATTCCGGCATAATTTGATAATTGAATCTAAATATACCATAAGCTCCGGTTTTTAGAAGAATTCCCGCTAAAATCATGCTGATAGGAGTCGGTGCATTTGTATGTGCATCCGGAAGCCAGCTGTGAAGAGGAATAACCGGGAGTTTTACGCCGAAGCCTATAAGCAGGCATATTGCAATTAGATATTGAATTTTTTCAGGAATAGCGCTGTCTGCTATATCAACAAAGCTTGATGACAATATTCCGTTAGATACGTAGTTATAATAATGCAGCAAGAGTATACCGAGAAGCATAAACATACTGCCTAAAAATGTAAAGAGAACAAATTTTACTGCTGATTTTTTGTGGGTTTCACTGTAGCCGACTCCCCAATTTCCGCCGATTAAAAAGTATGCGGGAATTAGTTCAAGCTCCCAGAACATAAAAAACATAAACATATCTGATGATGTAAAGATACCCAAAATAGCGGACATTAGCAGCAAAAGCATTGAGTAGTAAAATTTATGATTTCTTCTTATATTAAGTTTGCTTGCTATGGAGGCTATTAAGAAAACGAATGAGGTGAGAACGGTTAATATTAGACTAATTCCATCCAGTCTGAATAAAAATTTAACTCCCATTGATTGTATCCAGTCAAGCCCGAAAAAATGAATCTGACTTTCATAAGGATTGGCGCTGTTAAAGAATACCAGCATCAGAATCATATAAAGAAAATGAAATCCGCAGACCCCTTTGGCAAAACGTCTTATAGAAATCTCGTTACTTGTAAAAAGCGGAGACATAATTAACAAAGATGCCGCAAGCGGTAAAAATACTAAAAACGGTATTGATAAGAACATTTCCATATTATTTTCCCTATCCTCCTATATAGCTTAGCATAACCATATAAGCTATTATTAAGCAGCTTAAAATAAGTGTAACAATTATAAATGCATACGCATTATATCTTTGAATATTACCGCTTTGAGCTTTCATGTCTATATGTGACAGGCTTTTCAGACCAAACGCGGTGAGTTTTACTATTTTATTTATGATATTTTCTTCAATCCATCCGGTTATTTTTACAGGCAATTTTGCGCACCATACCAGCGGAATATAATTAGAGAAAATTCCGGTTTCAATTCTTGCCAAAAAGCCTGTAAAGCGGTTATAAATTTTTACAACGGTCCCTGTATAAAATTTGTCTAAATAAAATCCGTTATATGAAAGCGGATAAAGTATAGGAACTTTCCAAAACGCATTTTTAGTATACAAGATATAAACTACGACCCAAGCTGTTAAGGCTGACCAGAAAGGTTCTGCAACCTTATATTCATAATGGTTTCTCAAATACCAGTAAAGGATTATATTCATCATAATCAGTAAAATATAAGATGTAAGTTCTATCTTATCAGGTTTTGTTTTTTCAAGTCCGTACTCGTGAGAGATTACAAGAGCTATCCTTGTAATATAAAACGCAGTTATAAAGGCTATAATGCAAAATATTACAGAATATACAGGATTTAAGCTTTGATAAATCATTTCTTTAGCAGCCATTCCGGATATAAGCAGCCCTGACAGAGCAAGTCCGCCCAGGAGAAACAGAATAAAATTCCAGTAATTCCAACACTCTTCTTTATCAGGAAGAGTCAAAAACAGCAGGGACTTTATAAATGCGTGGGCTGCAAAAAATGCAACGGCAGCTTTAATATTCAGCATGCCTATTGCCAAAAACATTAATCCCAGTTGTGCGGATGTGGAATATGCCAGAACTTTTTTAGGATGATTCTGGCTTGAAGCGCATAAAGAGCACATTATAGCAGTAACGATTCCGATTAAACCTATGATTTTTAAGGTTATACCCGCAAGATTAAAAAACGGAATCATCCTAATAAGCAGGAATACGCCGGCTGCAACCATTGTAGCGGAATGCAGAAGGGCGCTTACAGGCAGTTTTGCTTCCATAGCGTCCTGCAGCCAAGTATAAAATGGGAATTGAGCAGACTTTACCGCAGCTGCTGTTATGAACAACCCGCAAATTATCAAAAATAACGGAGTAGATGTGTATGCGTATAGTATGGTTGAAATAACATTCATATCTGTAAACGAAAGTGAGGCAAGGTTTGCGTTTCCGGAATATGAGTATAAGAAATATGAGCATAGAATTATTCCCGCAATCAATGCCGTATCTCCGATTCTGTTTATTATAAATTCTTATTTTGAGGCATTAGATTTTTCTTTTTTTCCGTATTCAAACCCTATAAGCAGGTAGGATACAATGCTGACAAGCTCCCAGAAAAAATATGTTTGAAAAAGATTCGGGCTGAATAAAAGTCCTGCCATTGAGAAGTTAAAAAGATTGAGAAGCGCAAAGAATCTATAATTTTTCTTTTCTTCTCTCATATAAGAAACAGAGAACAGCTGGACAATAAAGCTTACTGTAAAAAGCACAAAAGCAAAAATAAGTGCTGTTTTGTCGGCATGGATTCCCATATTAATTATAAAATCATTAATTTTTAGAAATGGAATCTCATTTTCCGGAATTATACCGGAATTAAATTTAAAGAGTACACTTCCGCAAAGAAAGGCTCCCAAAAGGGATGAAAGAAGTGTTAAGCTCCAAATAACAGCTTTATTCACATATACGGAAAAAAATCTTCCGAGCATGATTATCAGAAAAATCCACAATGGTAAAAGAAGTATTAAGTATATGTTATCTAAAATTATGTCTGCCAAGATTATAAGTCTCCGTATTTTTCAATATTTTCAGATTGTTTTTTACTGTACATTAAATAAAAAATATAAATAGCTACAGCAAGTTCTAAAGCTCCGATTGCCATGTAAAACAGCGCGGTTATATATCCGTTAAATTTTGGACAGTCGCAATATGAAGCAAAAGTTATGAAGTTAATATTTACTCCGGTCAAAATGAATTCTATTGATATCAGAACTTTGATTACGTGTTTTGAAATAATTGAGCCGGCAATTCCAATTACAAAAAGAGCTAATCCCAGGAATAAGTAATGGTAAATAGTTATTTCACTCATTTTAAACCCCTCCTCTTTTCTTGAACATTGTTAATCCTGCCGCAATTATGGTAAGTATTATTGAAACAAGTTCAAATCCCCAAACATACCTTATAAATATTCCCGATGCAAATGAATTTATCACTTCCCGAGAGTTTGTTTCATCAGGAAGAGCGTAACTAAAGCTATCAGGCAGAATTACATAAGAAGTCATTAAAAGATAAATAATTGCCAGAATAAAAATTCCGCAGGTTAGTATAATTAAGTATTTCATAACCGGGGTTTTATTTTTATCCTCTGCTCTGTAAGAGTTTTTTAGGTTTGTAAACATTATGCCCAAACCCAGAATAACCGGTACAGCTACCCCGTAAATGGCAATTTGTATAATTGCATTATATTCAGAGCCGAGAACATAAAAGAACATTCCTGCGAGAAAAAACACGGCAATTGCTGCCAAAAGAGAATGCATAATATTTTTAAACCGGATTGTTAAGATTCCGCACAGAATCATCGCAATTGCTGCCGGATAAAAAACTATCGGGTTTTCAATTCCGTTCATCAGCTCCTCCAATCTTATAATTCAAAACCAGAGCTTCTTTCTCTTCGGTTCCGAGTTCATACTCTTTAGACATTTTAATTGCACCGTGCGGACAATAATAAGCACAATTTCCGCAAAAGATACATTTTTTGAGATCTATTTTAAAAACTTTATTTTCTTTATCAATCGTTATTGCGCCGGAAGGGCATACTCTTGTACATATACCGCAGCACTTGCAGTTTTCAACAACAGGTTTTCCGCGGAAGTTTTCGGGCGGAATATTTCTTTTTTCCGGATATTCCAGTGTTACCGGTTTTTTAAATAAATGCTTAAATACAGTCAGCATACTTAATATAAGGTATTTGATATCCTTAAACATATCCGCCTCCCGTTAAGTATTTCAAAATAACCATCAAAAACAGGTTTAAAATTGAGAGCGGAAGCAAACACGCCCAGGAAAATTTTAATAAGTCAAAAGCCGCAAGTCTCGGAAGGGTTGCCCTAATCCAAATTATTACAAAGATTATAAGAAAAGACTTTGCAAATAACCAGAAAGCTTGTTCAAAATATACTAAAATACTGCCGATTTCAGGCGGGAAAATCATCGGACTTAAATACTTACCAAAAGGAGATAAATATCCGCCCAGAAACAGCACTGCTAATAGAAGCGCATTGGCAAACAAAAGAGCATACTCGCTCAGATAAAATATCGCAAATCTCATTCCGGAATATTCCGTATTATATCCGCAGATAAGTTCGCTTTCGGCTTCCGGCAGGTCAAACGGGCATCTGTTAAGTTCTGCAATAACACAGATAAACATAATAACAAACCCAATAAAACAAGGGATTCCGAACCATCCGAAAATTCCTTTTGCTGAACTTTGTGCAAGAGTTATTTGGCTCAAATTTAGTGAGGATGCAAGTACTGCCACAGATAAAATTACAAATGCAATAGGAAGTTCATAAGCAAGTATTTGGGATACGCTGCGCATAGCCCCAAATAGTGAATACTTATTGTTACTTGCCCAGCCTGCAAGAAGTATGCTTAATACCGGCATGGCGCCTATTACAATAAATATAAGAAGATTAGTCTGAAAATTCATAAAAGTAAATTCTGAACTGTAAGGAATTAATCCAAGAGCAACCATAACCGGGACAAAAATAATTATTGGCGCAAGATTGAAGAGAAACCTATCAGCACCTTTTGGGGTGATATTTTCCTTGCAGAGGAGTTTAAAAGCATCGGCAAGGGTTTGCAAAAGTCCCCAGAATCCGACTCTGTTCGGACCTTTCCGCTGTGTAAACCAGCCGAGAAGTTTTCTTTCAAATAATACAAGCGCCAAAACTACTATAAGCAAGGCAGCAAAGATTATGCAGCATGGAATTACATAAAAAGTTATATCCCCAAATAACTGCGGAATATTATGTTTTGCAAGAAATTCAATATATAGAAAATACAAATAATTCACTACTTATCTACCTCCGGCAGAATTATATCTAAAGAGCCGCTTATTGCAATAGCATCATTTAAATAGGCGCCTTTTAATATCTTTCTTAACAAATTAACCGAATAATACGAACCGGTTCTCCATTTTAGTCTGTATGGTTTTGAATCTCCGGTTGATTTTACGTATATAGAAGCTAATCCTCTTGGAGCTTCAATTTCCTGAAAGTATTCTCCCTCAGGGAGTTTAAGGGTTAAAGGATTAATGAGTGTTTGTTCTAAATTGTTCTCTCTTTTCAGAATCTCAAGAGCTTGTGCCGCAATTTTTGCGGATTCTCTGATTTCCATAATCCTTGCCTTATATCGTGCCCAGGAATCTCCTTCTTCAAGCACAACAGGAGTAAACTCAAAATCTTTATACAGATAATCTCCTTTTCTGAAATCCAAGCTTACCCCGCTTGCCCTGAGGTTAACTCCGGTAATTGCAAAATTGAATGCTGTTTTTTTATCTAAAACGCCCTTTCCCTTTGTTCTTTGAAGGAAAATCGGATTTTCTGTTATTAGTTTTTCATAGTCATTAACTTTATCCGGAAGAATTTTTAAAAAGTTTTCTACATCCTCTAAATATCCAATATCCCTTCTTACGCCGCCAAACACAAAGTAATTGTTCATCATTCTTTGACCGGAGATTTTTTCAAAATATTGGAGAATAATTTCACGTTCCCTAAAAGCGTAGAAAAATGGCGAAACAGCCCCCAAATCCATTAAAAATGCTCCAATCCACAGAAGATGGGATGCTATACGATTTAGCTCTAAAAGTAAAACACGTATTGCCTTTACTCTGGGAGAAAGCTCAATTTCAAACGCTTTTTCCACCGTCCTGCACAACAGTTCCGAATAGAAAAAACCTGCAAGATAATCAATCCTGTCTACAAGGGGTAAATATTGTATATAAGTAAGCTTCTCCGCCATCTTCTCCATGCCGCGGTGAAGATAGCCGACATCAGGCTCGCAGGAAATAATTTTTTCCCCGTCCAGCTCCAGTATAAGCCTCAAAACCCCATGCGTGGAAGGATGCTGAGGACCGAGGTTTAGCTTGAGCTTACTCATTCCATTTTAACCTTTCATCATTTTCGATGTAATCTTTTTTCAAAGGATGCCCTTTCCAGTCCTCCGGCATGTAGAGTCTTTTTAATTCAGGGTTCCCGTTAAAACGTATCCCGAATAGGTCAAAGATTTCTTTTTCATCAGCAATTGCTGATTCAAAAATTGATGAAATGCTTTCCGCTTCGTTTTGAACATTAATGGAAATTAATACTTCTTCGCTGTCCTCCGGAGAAAATAGCTTGTAAGTTAATTCTGTTGTACTGTCTCCGTTATCAACAGCAATAATTTCTTTCAAAATCTCAAAACGATAATTGTTTTTTACAAATTCAATTGTTTTTAAAAGGTTAGAATGTATGACAATCTTTTCCCCTTGTAGTTCACAATCATTAAATATATTTTTAAATTCTGACCAGTTCATTTACACCTGCTTTCATATATTACAATAATACTTTTAATTTTATAAAACTCCTAATTTTGTAACATTAATTTCATCCGTAAGCATACCGCATGATTCCGTAAGTCTTTGTGTATGCTTATTAAGAAACTCTTTTCTTTTCAGTACGGATTCTTTTCCTATTTCTTTTTGCAGCTTTCTTATAGCATCAATAAGAGATTCCGGCTTGGGCGGACACATAGGAAGATAAATATCCACCGGTATAATTTTATCAATCCCTTTAATAACGGAGTAAGAAGTTTCGGTAAACATTCCGCCGCCGCATGTACAGGCACCCATTGCAATTACATACTTAGGCTCCGCCATTTGCTCATACAATCTTAAAAGTACGGGTGCCATTTTATGTGTAATTGTGCCGGCACAGATTAATAAATCTGCTTGTCTCGGCGAGCCTCGGAAAACTTCTGACCCAAAACGGGCTATATCATTATTGGAAGCTACAGTCTGCATCATCTCTATTCCGCAGCAAGATGTTGCAAAAGTGAGCGGCCATAATGAATTTGCCCGGCTTTGATTAAGAATATAATCTATTGAGGTTAAAATAATATTCATTATATCCACCTCAGCATTTTTTTCTTTATTACAAAAATCAGCCCAATAAGCAGTAATCCCACGAATATAAAAGCTTCAATAATTGCAAAAAGTCCCAGTGAATCTAAACAAACTGCAAACGGATATAGAAAAATTGTTTCGATATCAAAAATTAAAAATAATATTGCGTAGTTAAAGTATTTAATATCAAACTTGCTTCTTGCATCATCAAAAGGTTCCACACCACATTCATAAGTGCCGGTTTTAATATCGGAATTCTTTTTATACTGGCAGATAAACCCTGCTATAATCATTGCAAGCGCCAATAGTGCAGAAATAACAATGAAAATAGAAATACAAATAAGTTCTTTCAAAAATTTTCTCCTTAAATATATTCTACTAAAAAATTTTTTGTTACAATAGGATTATTATATAATATTAAGAGGATTTTATGCGACAACCTTCTATAGTTTTATTATTCGCTGTTTTACTGCTATTTTTAACCTATCCTGCTTATAGTGCCGTGCAGGGAAAGGTCGATTATGCGCAGTCTATTGACTATTCTCAGCTTACGGAAGACGATTTGGAGCAGAAAGCAAAAGCATATTATTTTCTTGCCATGCATTCTGATTCAGATAAAATTACTGATGAGATGACAAAAGCGCTTAATATGTACCGCGCTTTGCAGAAAATTGATCCTAAAAACGAATCCTATTGTGTAAAATTAGGCTCTTTATACGACAGAATAAATCAGGATAAATACGCAAAAGAAAATCTTTCCAGAGCTGTCAGCATAAATTCATCTAATCCGGAACCGTACTTCTATTTCGGCGAATATTATTACAAGCGCTGTGAGTTCAGAAAAGCCCTTAAATACTATAAGAAAGCTTATGAGCGCGGTTATATGGTGCACTATGATACTCTTTGCAGGCTTGGAGATATTTACGCCAAGTTTGGTGATACCAGATGTGCCCTTGTGTATCTGGAAGCTGCACATAAACTGAATC
>CALUTN010000048.1 GCA_944323665.1 Candidatus Gastranaerophilales bacterium
GATATACATCCCCGGACGAAGTCTTACAGCCTCTAAACCTTCTAATACACGTATATTACTAGCGTCGTACCCTTGTGCCATCTATCCCCCCAATAGTCAAAAAATCTTTTGTATACAAGTATTGTACCACAAAAGAAAAAAATAGCGCAAATTTAATTCTTCCCTGTCCCGAACCCGTTTTATATTGTTTTTCTTAAAACGGCATGCTAAAATGTTTTTAAGTCGGTTTGATATAAGAGATACGGATTATGGTAGTTAAAATCAGTGTAATAATCCCTGTTTATAATTCAGAAAAATATTTAAGAGTGTGTTTAGATAGTTTGCTCAATCAGACTTTTCAAAATTTTGAGATAATTTGTATTGATGACGGATCAACTGATAAGTCTTTGGAAATTCTCAAAAAGTATGAAAAACAAGACAACAGGTTTAAAGTCCTTATGCAAACGCATGCCGGTGCGGGTGCGGCAAGAAATCTCGGAATAAAATCAGCCGCTGGTAAATATATTCAGTTTCTTGATTCGGATGATTATTTTAAACCGGATTTATTGGCGGAGATGTTTAGGTTTGCAGAAAAACATAATACGGATTTAACGATTTGTTCATCCGGGAAAGTCGATGACATGGGAAATATTATTGAAACAGGCAGCCCGAATTTCCCCATAAATATTGATAAAGTTCCGAATGATAAAGTTTTTAACAGAGAAGATTTTAAGGGGGAAATTTTTTCTTTGTTTACTCCTGTTGTTTGGAATAAACTGATTAAAAAATCATTTTTAGAAAAGAATAATCTTGAATTTCCACCACTTAAAATATACGAAGATATAGCTTTTGCCCACAGTCTTGTTATTTGTGCAGACAGAATTGTCGTCTTAAATAAAGAACTTATTAACTACAGGTTCAACCGTCCGGGAAGTCTCGTCAGAAAACGGGCTAACCATACAATTGATGCCGTAAAGTCTTGTATATATCTCGGAGATTTTCTTAATTCAAGAGGTTTTTTACCTGAGTATGAAAATGCGTACAGAAAAGCTTTTATTAACCATATCAGGGCAGAAGTCAGTTATTGTAAGGATAACGAATATAAAAAATTTTTAGAAGAGTTTAAAACTTTAATGCCGGAGCACTGGGTGAAATACCAATCAGCTCTAAGAAAAGATTACATAACTCCGGAATATTTAAAAGACTTCATCGGGGATAAAAAAGTTATGTTGTGGGGCGGAAGTCTATTCATTAAACAGGTTCTGGAGAGAGAAAAAGAAAAGAATCCGAATATTTTAGGAATAATTGACAGAAATGCTTTATTAGCCGGTAAGTCTTTCTGTAATTATACAATTTATACTCCTGAATCTATAAAGGAACTAAAACCTGACGGGGTAATTCTAACAGTTTTATCTGATAATGAATCTATTTATGAATCTTTAAGTGCGGAATTTAAGATAAAATACCCGGACACAGAACTTTTACCTAACATTTTTGATGAGGTTTCCGTATGCAAATAAAACCTGTTTTTAAGGATAAAAAAGAATTACCGATAGTTTTTGCGTTTAATAATGAATATGGAAAATACTTTAGTGTTCTTCTTCAATCTCTTGTATTAAACAGCTCTGATAAATATTATGATATCGTTATATTTTCTTCTGATATTACGGAAAAGAATAAAAAGATTTTAATTGACATGATTCCGCAAAATTTCAGTTTGCGTTTTTTTGATGTTTCAAAATATCTTCCGGAAATTAAAGGTGAATTGCAATTTTTGGTTCCCGCATATTGGTCTGCCGAAATTTATTGCAGATTGTTTATTCCGCTTATTATGCAAGAGTATGATAGAGTCCTGTATTTGGATTCCGATACAATAATCCATGAAAATATTGATGAACTTTTTAGTCAATCTTTTGATAATAAAAAAATTATTGCCGTTACTGATACTGTTTCGGAATTACTCGACAGTGACCGCTATAGACAAAGATATGATTATATAAAACAGGTTTTGAAAATTAATAATGAAAAAAAGTATTTCAATTCCGGCATGATTATGTTTAATATTCCTGCTATTGATAAAAAAGAGTACGCGGAAAAACTTAGTAATGCTCTAAAAATAAAAGATTTGCGGTTCCCCGATCAAGATATATTAAATATTATTTTTGAAAAGCAAGTTAAATATGCCGGCAGCAGGTGGAATTATTGTTGTAATGCGCCTTTAGTCTATAAGGATTATTTAAATATGATTTCCGGGCAATTTAAGGATGATTTTATATCGTCTGCAAAAAATCCTAAAGTTATTCATTATATCTCTCATATCAAACCCTGGAATTCTTCTTGCAGCCTGTGTGATGAAGAATTTTGGAAATATGCCTGCAGATCACCTTTTTATAAGGAAATTTTATATTACAAAGAGCAATGTCAAATTAAAGAACAAAATATGTTTCAAACTTTGTTCAAGCGGATTCAGGGAAAGCAAAAATATCTTTTCTGGGGTGCCAGTTTGTTTTTGAAAGAGTTTTTGGAAAAATATAATATTAATTACGATAATATTCTGGGTATAATAGATTCAGATTTATCAAAAGAAGGTCAATTTCTTCGCGGCTATAAAATCTATCCGCCGGAATTTATAAAAAATTCCGGCGCAGATGAAATAATTATAACTATTAAAAATCAGAAAGAAGAACGATATAAAGAAATTAAAAAATGTCTTGAACAAAATAATATCAAGGACATAAAGATAAGTATAATGTAAGGGAATTAAGAATGGAAAAAATTACGGATAAATGCACCGGCTGTATGGCTTGTTATAACAAATGTCCTCAAAACGCAATAAAAATTGTCTACAGTTCGGACGGATTTTATGTTCCCTGTATCGATAAGGCAAAATGTACGCATTGCGGACTGTGTGCAAAAATTTGCCCGCAGAATAACGAGATAAAGAGTAACCGGCGTATTGAAAAATGCTATGCCGCAGCGGTATCTGATGCCGGTATTCGTGAGAAAAGTGCTTCCGGTGGGGCTTTTGCTCTCCTTGCGCAAAGCGTCCTCTCGAATGGAGGGTATGTCTGTGGTGCAGCTTTTAGTGATGAATTTCAAAAAGTTAAACATATTATTATAAATGATTTAAAAAAACTAGACCTGCTTCAGAATTCAAAATATGTCCAAAGTGACATAAATTTTTCTCTTAGAAAGGTAAAAGAACTTTTAGAGGGAGGTAAAACTGTATTATTTTCCGGCACCGCATGCCAGATTGCCGGGCTTAAAGCCTTTCTGCAGAAAGATTACGCAAATCTTACAACAGTCGATATTTTATGTCATGGAGTTCCGTCTCCTCTCGTTTGGGAAAAATATCTAAATGAAATATCCGGTAATAAAAAAATACACCGGGTATCATTCAGGGATAAAAAACAAGGCTGGCACAACTGTTATAATATGTGTTTTGATTTTTTTAAAAAATCTTTATGCCAAAAAGGTGCAGATAATCTATATTACAGGGCTTTCTTCGAACATTTAATTCTCAACGAGTGCTGCTACAGTTGTAAATATACCAATCTTAATAGAATAAGTGATATTACACTCGGAGATTTTTGGGGCATTGATCAGTATAATCAAATTTATGATGATAACAAAGGTACTTCCTTAGTTCTTATAAACACTGATAAAGGTGATAAGTTAATACAAAAGCATTTGAATGATTTTTTGTTTTTTGAAGAAGTACCGCTTAAATATGCTATTAGCCGCAACCCGAGACTTTATCGCCCAAGTGATAGAAATCTTGATAATAAGAACTTTGTTCAAAATATTAATAAAAAAAGTATACAAACTAATATTAAAGAAAACTTATGTCCTAAATATGATGGAGTCATATGGAATTATTGGAATATAGAAAATTTTGGTGCGACTCTGTCAGCATACGCAATTCAACAATATTTTCTTAAACGTGGTAAAAATTATTATCTACTTAAAATTAAGCCTTCCCCTGATTTTGTCAATGATTTTGCAAAAGAATATTTAAAAACAACACATATTGTGCGCACTAAAGAACAGTTTAAAGAATTAAATAAAAATACAAATAATTTTGTTCTCGGAACAGATCAGGTATTAAGAGGAGAATTTGTGCTGCAAAATATTAAACGCAGCCTATTCGGCTATACTTCTTATTTGAAGAAGAGAATCGTTTTTTCCGGAAGTTTTGGTTATGATAACCTTGATAAATTACGTGCGATTGATAAAAAAGCATATTCCGTTGTTATTAACAGGTTTGACTATGTCTCAACCCGTGAGACTTCCGGTGTTAATATATGTAAAAAGGAATTTAATATTAATGCCGAATATATTATAGATCCGGTCTTTCTTGTTGATAAATCTCTTTGGGAAAATATGATTCCGGATACCGGCGATAAATATAAAGGTAAAATTGTAACTTATCTTTTCCGGGGCAATGAGAAAATGTTTAAAACAATAGATTACATAAAAACAAAGTATAATCGGGAAGTTGTTAATCTGCATAATGGTGAAATTCCTGTTCCTGAATTTTTAGCTGCTATAAAAGATGCTGAATATTTAGTTACGAATTCTTTCCATGGAATGTGTTTTGCTTTGATTTTTAATAAAAAAGTTATTTGTGTTAAAAATCCTATTCTGGCACCGGGTCGATTTGACAGTATAATCGAATTGTTTGATATCGCAAATCTTTTTGTTGATGACTGGAGTGAGATTTATAATAAACAGGAAGTTTTTGAAAACTATGACAGAATAAATATAGAAAATGTTATTAATAATGAAAGAGTTAAGGCTGAACACTGGTTCAATAAGGCTGTAAATTCTCCCAAGAAAATTACTTTAAAAAATTTGTGGGCGGAAATGATTTATCAGATAACAGAATTTATAGTTATAAAGTATTTAATTTCTTCGTACAACAATCGTAAACTTTTGTTCCTGCTTAAACATTCAAAAAAGAAAATAATGTTCTGGGGAGGTAGTTATTTTCTCCATGATTTATTGAAAAAATATAACATTAAAAATAAAAATGTGCTTGGGATTATTGATATGAACCAGCAAAGGCATTATAAAAAAATGGGTAATTATACGATCTATCCGCCGGATAAACTTGCTGAGCTTAAACCGGATATTGTTATATGCACGGTCTTGAATAATCATGAAACGGTTTATCCGGAAGTTAAATATTATATGGAAAATACTTTTCCTGAAATTAAACTTTTGCCCGATATTTTTCTTTAATTTTTGTCAGGGAAAAAGGTCAGCAATCAAGCAAATTTTTTTATTAACCGAATATTTCTCCATGCAAAAATTGATTTAGGTAGCTTATATCAATTTGTCTTTCAGGAACGTCAAATGACTTATTTATTTGTTCTTCAATAAATTTGTCTAATATTTTTATCCTTTCCACAGCGTCATTTTCCATACCTGAACTTTTGAATTTTATTATTTCTTTAACGGTATTATAAATTTCATCAGAAACCTCATCTTTCATGAGTTCCAGAGTTTCAGCAAAGCTGGACGACGGGATGCGATTTTCCTTATAGACAAATATTGCATTTAATAACCCGCGTATCATATATAAATATATTTTATAGGTTACTTTTTTATTTTCTTTTATATATCGATTATAGTGTTTTTTACATAGAGATATGTAGTGTTGTATCAGGGTTTTGGGATTAAAATTTTCCTGGATAAATTGTTTTATATCTAAATTATTATTTCCGTAGTAAACAATATCAGACATTAGCCATTCAATTGTTGTAGGATTGGATTTTGATAACAGCTTGGTAAATTTAATTATATCAAAACCCACCATATCAATTACAGCTTCTTTCGGATTGCAAATCAATCCTCTTTCATTATAGTAAGCCTCTAAAACATCTTTATTATTATTCAGAGAAATATAATCTTTTTCTTTTCGTTTGAAAACAAATCTTATATCAAAATCGCTGTTTTTGCTTGCCATTTCCCAAGCCCTGCTGCCATTTTCCACAGCAAACAAAACTTTTATACCATATTTTTCTTCATAA
This sequence comes from Candidatus Gastranaerophilales bacterium, assembly GCA_944323665.1. Lineage (GTDB taxonomy): Bacteria > Cyanobacteriota > Vampirovibrionia > Gastranaerophilales > Gastranaerophilaceae > CAG-196. The sequence continues at coordinate 6,015 of CALUTN010000048.1, forward strand.
TTTTTAAATGTTGATTCAATAATTGTTTTGACAGGTATTTGAAATTCCGGGAAAAAATAGTCAATTACATAGTCATGATATGGATTTGTGCACGGTTTATTTAAAAGTTTTTCTTGTTTCTTTATTTCAGAATAGATAGTTTTTTTCCACGTATCTATAATATCCAGCAGTTTTGAGATTAATACGTTTTTGTCCAAAATAATATCAAAAACAAATTTAAGATAATTAAACCTGTTATTATAAGACTGAATGGCAAATCTAACCTGATTATTTTCAAGTTCCCAAAATATAAATTTTATTGCATCAAATTGCTCAATATATTGAGTGGTGAACTTTTTTTCTTTTAAACTTTGAATAAATAGTTCTAAAAGCCATATACTATCTTGGCTGAGGGTACAATTATATTCGTATATTTTCGACTTGAATAATATTACCGAAGTGATAGAATCGTTGTCCCTGCTGCCATCAATAAGCTGTCTTACATAATTTTCAATTTCATTATCTTTTTCCGCTTCTTCCCAGGTATTTCCGAAATAATTTTCATAATCGACTTTTATTTCGCAGTATAAATCCGAAACCACTCCGGCGGATATTGCCGGCTGGGGTAGAACTTCTTTTTCATCTTCATACCACATCCCGTCTTGAGCACAATATGACCAATTGCTATAGTCACTTAATCCAATAATTATATCATAGTTGTCAAGTTCTTTTTTCATATATTCTCCTTTTACATAATGATATAATAAATTGTTTAAACGTCAAATATGTATATAAAATAATTATTTTGGTTATCTTTAGTAAAAAAATAATTGGAGATGGCGGGAGTGTCTTGGATTTACTCCTCGCTCACGAAGTTTCGCCTTCAAGGCAATGCCTTTGCCGGCTCAATTCGTTCGCTATCCGGACTAACTCGCAAATGCTCGTATCGTCCGTCCGTAAATCCGCTCGAACCCGCTGACAAGGTGTATTATATGTGTTTCCATGTAGTTATAAACTGGTAGTGTTAGCAATAAGGGTGACAAGAAATTGGTATTAAAATATGTAATGTTTGTCTATGTCACCCGACAATATGTTCTTTTCTTTTTGGTTACTTTTTCTTTTTAGTAAAGAAAAAGTAACTGGAGATGGCGGGAGTCGAACCCGCGTCCATCGTGGATAAAAACGAACTTCTACGAGTGTAGTAACTTATTATCTCGATTTAATACGGAAAGCCACCTAACCTGAATTAAATCAAAGCTTTTTTCCAGAAAGCTAACTTCCAATGGTTAATCTTGATACGCATACCATCATTTGCACACTGCAGCTTGCATAATCCTCATTCAGCTATGCGGCAAGCTGGCATAACTGAAGGGCTGAACTGCTATAATTAAGCAGCGAGTCTTTGTGCTCTGTAATCAGCAAGTGAAACAACTTTGTTGTCATTTCTTTTGTTCGCTCGTTGATAAGCGGGAACAGCGCCCGCACTCGCAATCCGGATCTACCAATCACGGCGTCAAAACCATTACATCCCCATGGATTTTGTATTCAGGATGCAGACGGCTCCGCTCGAAAAACCTGCTCGCATTGCTCTCGCAACGCGACACCGTTTTTCTCGACTCCACCTCCCGCACTTCCGTGCGCTCGGCTTGCCCATTGCCCTCGCCGGGCTGGCGTCAAAACCATTACATCCCCATGGATTTTGTATTCAGGATGCAGACGGCTCCGCTCGAATCCTCACCCGAATTTGTAAACTCGCTAACGCTCATTAACAAATTCTGCCCTCTCCGCATTCCGTTTCACTTCCCGGAGAGGAGATAATATACATTGCTCTCGCAAGATATAAATATACGGCTGCATCCTGTATTTTTCAATGTTCGCAGATACAGTATAAGCGATTTTTTCTTCATTTTCAAGTCTTTATAATAAGCTGGCTTTTGCTGCCTTCCAGAGTCAAATTTTACTATCTGCTCTTGAAAATTTCTAAAAATAAGTTAAAATGAGAATACAGGCATGGGTGACACTAACACCCATACCCGCATCCCTAAAATAGGGACTTGAGTTCCGGAACTATTACTATTATTAGTAATAGTTCTTCTTTGTTGATTTTAACTATCATTTTAACCTCCTTTCTTAAATAGTTAAAATGCTCATTAAAATCTTCTGCCTGTATTCTGTTTTAGATGTATAAAATATTATACATTTTACAGGCAGCATTTAAATCATTTTTTTAATGTATTATCCAATTGGCTCGAAATCGACGGCTCCGTGTTTACATATAGGGCAAATGAAATCCGGTGGTAAATTCTCACCTTCATAAATATAACCGCAGATTTTGCAGCGCCAGCCCTTTTTAGCTGTCGGCTGCGGTTTTGGTTTGACATTATTTTGATAATAATCATAAGTTATTGCAGGCTTGTCACTTAAACTTTGTGCTTCAACAAGCTGGGCAATAAAAAGAGTATGCGTCCCTAAATCAATTTCATTTTTCACATAAGCAGATATAAAAGAATTAACCCCTTCTGTTATATACAAAATCCCGTTAGGACTTCTTTTGGCACCTTCATAGGATTCGAACTTATTAACATCTTTTCCGCTTTGGTAGCCAAAGTGTTTAAATGTTTCAAATTTTGCATCTAAAGATAATATAGAGAGATTAAACTTTTTAGTTCTCTGAATCATTCCGTTTGTATAATTTTTCTTATTAACGGCGGTTGCAATTTGTACAGGGTCTGATGTAACCTGCATAACAGTATTAATAATACATCCGTTATCTTTTTCGCCCTCATTGGCGGTAAGAACATACAACCCGTAACCTATTTTAAACAAAACACTTGTATCCATAACTAACTCCTTTGAATTATTTCAGCATTTCTGAAATTCTGCCGAAATCTTCTATTGATAGTTTTTCCCCTCTTATATTTTCATCAAAACCTAATGCAGAAATCACAGCAGAGACTTTTTCTTTATCAAATCCTGCTCCTACAAGACAATTTTTAAGGGTCTTGCGTCTCTGAGAAAACGCAGCCTTGACTGTTCTTCTAAAATGTGAATAATCGCTAAGTTCCAGAAGAGGTTTTTTCCTGACATCCATTGAAACCAGGGCAGAATTAACCTTCGGTGCCGGATAAAATGAGCGCCTTCCTACGGTTCTCAAAATTGAACATTCCGCCCAAAACTGCGACAATATCGTTAAAAGCCCGTATTGCTTTGAAGGGCTTTTTTCTGTTGCAACAATTCTTCTGGCAACTTCTTCCTGAACCATCAGGATAATATCAGTAATTTTTTCTCTGTTTTTGTTGTGCAAATCATCAATTTCCCCGAGAAGATGGGCAATAATTGGAGAAGTAATATAATAAGGAATATTTGCAACAACTTTAACTTTTTCATCCGAAAGAGCAGAAATATCCGTTTTTAAAATATCCTGGTGAATAATTTCCAGATTATCACAATTGAGTTTTTCCAATTCTTTTACGGCTTCTTCATCAAGTTCAACTGCTATAACTTTTTTTGCCCGTTTAACCAGCTGCTCCGTCACGAATCCGACACCCGGTCCTATTTCAAGCACGACATCCTCTTTTGTAATCCCTGAAAACTCAATAATATCAAAGATTACTTCCGGGTTTATCAAAAAATTCTGCCCAAGACGTTTTTTTGTTCTAAAATATTTTGCTCTTTGTAAATAGTCCGTCATGGTATTTATAATAATACAAATAGCTAAATGTTAAAACTCTTTTTCTCATTTATATTTATAAAGTGATGCTTCAAGCATGCATTAACAAAGAGTGCAAGAATGCAGGCTGGGGATTTCTACCCCAACGCATAGTATTTAACATGTTTAAGCTATAATCAAATAAGGAGAATGTCGTGAGTCAATGCGGAGTTAAAACAGAAGAACGTTTAGAGTACAGCCAGCTGTTGGATGAATATCTTTTAGGATGCAAAACAGACCAAAGAATCGGGATAGAATATGAACGGATTCCGGTTACTAAATACGGAAATAATGTTGTGTCTTATGAAGGTGAATTTGGGATTAGGGAACTTTTAAGAGAGTTTGCTAAATCTGATAACTGGGACTATATTCTGGACGGAGAAGAAATTATCGGGCTAAAAAAACTCCACGACACAATTACACTTGAGCCGGGCTGTCAGTTTGAACTCAGTCTTGAACCTAAAGAATCTGTATTTGAGCTTAAAAAACGTATTGAAGAAATTGACAGAGCATTAAAACCTATATTAGAAGAGTTTGAAATAAAACTTTTAAATATTGGTGTTTCACCCAAAACAACCTACAAAAATATAAAACTCATACCTAAAAAGCGGTATCATGTTATGGCTAACTATCTCTGGGGGATACTTTCGGATGTAATGATGCGCGAAACTGCAGGGATACAGATTGGGATAGATTATAAAACAGAAGAAGATGCGATGAGAAAGTTCAGGCTCGCCAATCTCATGATGCCGTTCGGAACTGCAATGTACGCAAATTCCAGAATAAGAGGCGGAGTAGATACCGGATATAAATCATTTAGAGCGCTGGCGTGGCTTAATACGGATAATGAAAGATGCGGATTTGCCACTAAATTTGACCGTAACATGTGTTTTAAAGATTATGTTAACCTTCTTCTTGAAACGCCAATGATTTTTATAAACAGGGAAGGTAAGGTTGTCAGTCTAAATGGCAGAATGACATTTAAGCAGTTTATGGAATCCGGATATGAAGGATTTTTACCGACTCTTGATGACTGGAAACTTCACGCCAATCTTTATTTCCCGGAAGTCAGATTGAGAAATTTTATAGAAATCAGAAACCATGATTGCGTTGGAGGCGGGTTAGAATATTCCATTCCGACTTTGTATAAAGGTATTATGTACTCAAGACCTGCGCAGGAAGAGGTTGAAGAGCTGTTAAACAGATATACTGCAAACGAAATAAAAGAGCTGCGCTACAATGTGGCAAGAAGCGCAATTCACGCAAAAATCGGCAAGTTTCCTATCTTGAGTATATGTAAAGAGCTTGCAGAAATAGCTTTTTATACCCTAAGAACAGCAGGAGAGGGTGAAGAAGAATTTCTGATTCCGCTTATTAACATGCTCAAACGCGGAAAATGTCCGTGTGAAGAATTGCACGGGTAAGTTTATGTTGCAAAGCGGAAGTGTACAATATCTCCGTCTTGCACCACATAATCTTTGCCTTCAAGCCGTGTGACTCCTTTGTC
>CALUTN010000049.1 GCA_944323665.1 Candidatus Gastranaerophilales bacterium
CAGTATCACATGAATTAAGAACCCCCCTTACAAGTATAAGGGGGTTTTCTCAAACTCTTTTAACTTCTTGGGATAAGTTGAAAGAAGAAGATAAAAAGAAGTTTATAAAAATTATAGAAGAACAGTCGAACAGACTTATTAATCTTGTGGAAAATATTCTGGCGGTTTCTAAGATAAACGCTGATAAGCCCATTTATAGAGCCGTTAATATTAATAGTTCCATTGATAAAGTGATACCGGTAGTTTCCGAAAAATATAAAAATTGTCCTATTCATACTCAATTTAATAAAACTTTACCCCCCGCAATGCTGGATGAAGAAAAATTTCAGCAGATTATGATGAATATTATAGATAATGCCTGTAAGTATTCCGGCGGGAATAAGCCTGTAAAAATTTCTACATCTTATTATGATTCTAAAAATATTTTGATAGAGGTAAGAGATGAAGGGATTGGTATAAGTACAGAAAATAAGGATAAAATTTTTGAAAAATTTGTACGGTTGGAGAACCACCTTACGAGTAAAACGCAAGGCAACGGTCTGGGTCTTTATATAACAAAAAATCTTGTTGAAGAAATGAACGGCGAAATCAGTTTTGTAAGTAAACCCGGTTCGGGTACGATATTTAAGCTCAAATTCCCGATATATGATCAAGAGGAGGCTTTGATATGCTCTCATCAGTCTTGATTATAGATAAACGTAAAGAGTTATCAGTTAAATATAAAAAATGTATTGAAGATGCTCAAACATCCGTTATTACTACAAGAATACTTAATGATGCAATGGAAAAGATTCAGAATATTGAACCTGATATGATTATAATATCAGACAGTATTGATGAAGATTTGGGAACTTTTTGTCAGAGGATTCGTGCTCTTACATACAACACAAGACCTATAATAGTTGCTCTTTCTAAATCTGCCGATTCCGGGGATAAAATTTCTGTTCTGGAAAAAGGTGCAGACGATTTCCTGAGCGAACCGGTTAATAATGATGAGTTTAAGACAAGAATAAGAGCACACCTGAGGCGTGATATTGAACTTAATCTTGACAGCAAGACATTGCTGCCGGGTCAAAAATATGTCAAAAAAGCTTTGAAAAGAGTGTTGACCTCAGACAATCAAGCGGTTTTGTTAATAAGTATTGAAAACTTAGAAAATTATAAAGCGGTTTATACCGAAGTAGCGGCTGATAAATTAATTCAAACCTTTGTTGCAATAGCAAAATCAACTCTGGATGAAAATGATTTTATAGGTCAGGTTGATGAAAATAACTTTATTATAATTACAAACAGATACAGTGTTGAGAAACTTGCATCATTTTTAGTATTTGCATTTGATACGGTTGCTCCGAAGTTTTATTCAGATAAAGATGCTCAGCGCGGATATATGCTTCTTAAAGGGGAAAGATATGCCGGTATGAGGGCAAATTTTGTGTCAATATATGCAGGCGGAGTGCTGGAGGGCTTTAATATGCTGCCTTCGGTTGATGCCCTGGTGGACAGATTGATTTCGGTTAAAAATCTTGCCCGCATCCCTAACGGTTCAAATTACGCTATTGAGAGGGTTAAAATCTCCGGGGCAGGTTCGGTTATTGATAATTTCAGTAATAAAAATATATATATCCAGGAAAGTGATGAATCTCTTAATTATCTCATAAAAACTGCGTTAGAGCTGCAAGGATATGATGTTGTAACAGAGTTGAGAGATGAATCTGTGCCTGCAATTATTATTATGGATAGCGGGGATAATCTATCAAAATTGGAACTTTTAAGAAAGTTAAAATCGTTGCCAAATTTTATAAATACTAAAATTATTGTTACGACAAATGTGCATGATAAGTCTGCAATACTGGACTCAGGAGCAGATTTGTATTTGCCGAAGCCATATGAGATATCAGATTTAATAAGATGGGTTGAATATTTTATAAGGAAATGATAAAAAAAATATATGAATGTATCGTCAAGTTTTAATTCACCATCTTTCGGTGCCGTGTTATTGTCGCATTGGCGCTGTTCATCGTTGTCGGACTGTGGTATAAGAAATGTTTCTATAGCATCACTTGAGAAAAAAGATTTTAAATTTGCGGATAAATTTATTAAATCAGTAGACAATTATGAGTCAACCGATAATATAAAAAAAGAGATTATTTTTGATGCAGCGGAAACTATGAAGAGAATTTTAGAATCCGGGGAAAATTTTCTAAAAAAGACCAAGATTCTTATTGCAATATATAACAGTATTCCTTGCGGATTGCTAATTGCAAATATTCCAAAGATTGATGAATACGGTAATTTGGTATTTTCTTCAAGGCATAATTGTGCCAAAAAAGAGACGGAGTTGGATTGGCTTGCTACCTGGAATCCCAATAATCAGGAAAAAATAAAAGGAATCGGGAAAGCAATAGTAGGAGAGTATTTTGGTACTATTCGCCATGATAAATTCCGTGATATATATGTACGCTCTGAGCTTCCGGAGAACTCTTATGCTCAAACTTTTTATGAGTCAATGGGCTTTGAAGCTATAGGTGATAAGAGGCATTTGCTGGGTACAAAAACAACAAATAAATCTTTAATTAATGAACCGGAACCGAAGAATGACAGAATAATTCCCATGTTGATAACAAGAAAACGAATTTCCGAAGTTTATAAGAATGTTTCCGAAGTGATGTGCAGGCGGGAATTTGTGAGGAAATCTTCTGATATAGGGGAATTGATTAAAATTTAATCTCTTGCAAAAAAAGATTTATGTGATATTTTAGATTAGTAGCCGATAAACCTATTGAAAAGAAAACTACTATTTTTATAAGTGAATTGGCACAACGGTTAAAAATTTATAAAGGATTATGCGTCTGTAGCTCAGCTGGATAGAGCATCTGCCTTCTAAGCAGAGGGTCCCGCGTTCGAATCGCGGCAGGCGTATTTTTTTGTGCAAAAAATCGTCAGAGTCGCAAAAAAGTTGCAAATTATTTTTGAATGACATTTAAGTCGTAACCTCTTTTGTGTAGCGAGTTTTAAGGTTTGTGAAATTGTTTTTGTATGTATTTATACTTGACAAGTTGAAAAATGCGACAGCGGACGCCGTAGCTACTTCATTTCAGGTCATAAAGAAATGATGTGGAAAACAATTTAATAATAAAAATCTGTTGAATTAATCAACAGGTAAATAATTGCTCAAAATTTTATAAAGCTCTATGTCCCAAATTTCCTTATAACTTCTTCAACAGGTTGAGAAGTTTTTACAAGACAATCAAGAAGATTAACGCATTGTTCCGTTACTTCTGGTAATAAATGTGTATATAAATCCATTGTCATTTTAATTGAGCTATGTCCGAGCTGGTGTTGAACATATTTCATCGGGGCGCCGTTTGCAAGTAACAAACTGGCATAAGTATGCCTTAAGTCGTGGAATCTGATTGTATCAATTCCGGCTCTTTCTAGTGAAGGTTTAAATCTTCGTTTAATCATATTATTGGCGTCCTGATAGTTTCCGTCACCATTAGGAAATACAAGATTATTTGTATTTGGTGGGCAAGCAATTTTCCATTCTCTCAAAACTTGCATAAGTTCCTGAGACATATCGATTTTTCTTGTCTTGCCTGTTTTGGGTGTTCCAACACGACCATGAGTGTAATTTTTGTCAATAGTAATTTTTCTTGTAACCCAGTTTATTGAATCCCAGGTAAGTGCCAATAATTCACCCTGTCTCATGCCGGTAAATAAAGCAGTAAATAGTAACGGATAAAAGTCTGGATAAACTACTTTTGTTTTCGATAGCAATGCTTTGACTTCAATAGATGATAAAGCCCTGATTTTATCATTTTTTGTTTCTTTTAAGGTTTGTTTACGGGCAGGATTTCTTGTAATAACATTACTATCAATCATAAATGTATAAATTGCTAAACATTTGTCAATGAATGCAAGTATGATTTATATGATATCTAATTTTTATTCTTTTATAAAAAATATTTTTTGTATATTATTGTAGAATGAAGTATTTAATGTATGGAGAAGCGCTTCGTCCGGAAGATAAAAAGATTCTTATAGATATTTATGAATTTATTTATAAAGATTTTCAGAAAAATCAGGTAGATATCTTTTTATGCGGAGGCAGCACGGAGGATATAAATCTAAGGAATTTTTTGAAAGAAAATTTTGAAAAGGTTCCTTATATCAGGATAGTCTACCCGGAAGCTATATTTGAGGATTATCTTAAAACTAATAAAAATGCAGATTATTTAACATTAGAAAATTGGTTGGCGGAGCAAGTTGATTATATTTGTATCGCTTGCGAAAGCTGGGGCTCTGTTTGCGAATTGGGTGCTTTCACTAACACAGAAAAGTTAAAAGATAAGCTTATTGTACTGAACCATAAGAATTTTCGCGAATCTAAATCTTTTATAACTCTCGGGCCGGTAAAACATTTGGAAAAATTATATAAAGAGTCTGTATATTATTATAGTAATTCTGATAAAAACCTGTTGCTAAGGAAATTAAAATCAAGGTTTAAAAATTTTTCAGGTAAAAATGCTAATACCAGAAGCATATATAATTTAACCGGGTTGTTTTATTTTATTGCGTTATTGACATATTTATTTAAAAAATTACCCTCTGTTACATTGACAAACTATGTTAAATACTTACTAATAGATTATTTGCATAATGAGGAAAAAAATTTTGAAACAATCTTTTCTTCCGCCAAGAAATTATTATTTCATGAAAATCTTATTGTCAAGGATGACAAGACAATCTGTATAACTAAAAAAGCTGAAAAAATTATAAGTGAAATGTTAAACAAGAATGATATTTACAACAAGGTATTTTCGGATATAATAAATTACATGTACAGGTAAAATCGTTATTTTTCTTAGATATAACAAAATTATGAGCAAAAAAATCAGTTTTGTCCGGGGATGAAGTCGTCTCCGTAAAGATAATAAAGACTGTTGGAACACACAGTCCGGTTTTAAAAATTTCGCAAAAGTCTTTGCTCAATTTTTAAAACCGTACTAAGTAAGAAAAATAACGATTTATTTTATAATTATGAGTGAAATAGAATTATTAAAACTGCCCAGATTAGAAGATGCAGACGATTTGAATCACTTATTGTTGTATTCAAGCAGACAATTGAATAAATTTGTCCTGCTAAAATCCCAGCAATACGTTTCGTTCAAAATTCCCAAAAAGAACTCTTCTGATAAAAGAACAATAAACGCTCCTAAAAAGTTCCTGCGAACTGTCCAAAAGATTATTCTTAAAGAGATATTAGAGAAAATTCCTTGTTCCGATGCGGCAACAGCTTTTGTAAAAGGGAAAAACGGTTTATTTGAAAATGCAGATATTCATAAGGATAATCGTTTTCTTCTAAAATTTGATTTTTGTAACTTTTTTCAAAGTATAAAATATGATAAGATACGAGAACTTTTTTTAAATCTTGGATACAATACAAAGATAGCATCATTTTTGGCAGAAATGTGTACTTATTGCAGGGAGCTGCCGCAAGGCGGAATCAGCTCTCCATATTTGTCCAATCTGGTATGTAAGAGATTGGATGACGATATCAAGCAATATTGTGAAACTAAGGGGATAAGATATACAAGGTATGCAGATGATTTATTTTTTTCATCTGATGACAAAGATTCTTTATTTGAATTGAAAAAAAATATTGAGCAGCTGATAGCTCCGTACAATTCAGAAAGCTTTAACTTGCAAATTAATAAACGCAAGACAAAATTTATAGCGGAGCCGTGGCACAAAAAAGTTACAGGTATTACCATTAATAATCGAAGTATAAAGGTATCAAAAAAGTTAAAACGTGATATAAGGCAAGAATTATATTTTGTAATAGTTAAAAATAAAACGGATTACAATAAGTTGATAGGACAAATAGCTTTCGTAATCTCAATTGAAAAAGATTACGGAAGTAAAATAAAAAAGTATGCAGCAGAGATTTGTTTAAAGCATAATATCCAGGATCATCCAATTTTAAAAACATTAAATAAAATGGTTAAGTAAGCGAATCAGTTGTAGTTGTTTTCAAGAAATTTTATTTTGATGATATTTTAAAACTTGCCTGCTGATTGATTATGTTTCCAGGGGAAAATCTATATCCACCCGACAATTTATTCTATTAATAACAAACAGGTATAAAAAACAGACGATAAACCGGCTCCAAAAGAATATACAGATGTATAAACGCACTAAAAAAGAGCCTTTTCAGGCTCTTTCAAAATGGAGGAGGAGGTGGGATTCGAACCCACGGAACGCTCGCACGTTCGACGGTTTTCAAGACCGCTCCGATCAACCGCTCTGGCACTCCTCCGAAGTACCTTATCGAATCGCTTACTATAATACCTAAAACATATTTTATTGTAAAGAGGTTTTTATTCCTTACCGTTTATTATATAATTGTTTTCGGGAGAAGTATAAATATGTTTGACTATATAAAAGGCTTTTTATCGGATAAGAGAAAAACTTCTAAAGGAACTTTTTTAACGATAGAAGCTTCCGGAATCGGGTATATGTTTGAAGTAACAGAGAAAGACTTTTCTGATTTTTCGCCTTCCGAGGATGAAAAACATAAATTTTATCTTTCTCTTATTCATAGGGAAGATTTGATGGCTCTTTACGGCTTCTCGGCTAAAGAAACCAGAGATATATTTCAAATTCTTCTTTCTGTCTCCGGTGTCGGAGCGAAAATGGCTATTGCTCTGTTGAACGAATTTGATACGTGTGATTTGATTTCTCTTGTTATTAACGGCGAGTTTAAAGAACTTACCCGCGCAAAGGGTGTTGGACCAAAGCTTGCCCAGAAAATAATTCTTGAGTTAAAAGATAAACTTATGAGAACGGAACTCCCGCGCACAGCTTCGACAATGCTTTCGCAAACACCGGCTCTTTGCGACACCCACGCAATTCTTCTTTCACTGGGATATGAAGAAAATGAAATAGAGGGTGCTCTTAATAAAATTATAAATTCTGTTGAGGATAATTCTAATCCGGAAGAAATCTTAAGAAAGGCACTCACTTATCTGTCTTTGTAAAATATTGTAAACTCTGACGCAAATTTTATTTTCAGGATTTTTAGTATTATTGAAAAAGGTTTAATATATGAATTTAAATATTCCTAAAATTAACTTTAATATTCAAAATCCAATTTTCCGCGGAACTAAGCACAGTTACAACCAAACCCCGGTATTTAGATCCAATGAGGATCATGGAGATACTTTTGAGCTTTCTGTGGGCTATGTTAATGATACTCATGGGCAAATTAATAATATGATGAGGATTCTTTCCGGAATTAAAGGGGATTTGAAACTTTCCGGCGGTGATAATGATATAGGAGATGAAAAGAATAAAGCCGTTCATCGTGCGACAGTGAAATTCCTCAATATAGCTGATATTAAAGCTTCTGCCTTTGGTAATCATGAATTAGATACAACACAGGCGGATTTTATTGATACGATGAATAGTATGAAAACAAAGGTTCTTGCTGTGAATTTTAATAAAAAAGATAATTGGGAAAAGTTTGAAGATAATTTAGATGAGTATGGCAGGGCTGCTCTTGATAAAGAAATTCAGGGTTCTATGGTTGTCGATGTAAAAGGTGAGAAGATAGGATTAATAGGAACCTGCCCTATTGATATGTTTACAAGGACGACACATCCAAATTACCATAAGGACTGTTATGTGGACGAATTGGACGACACCATTGAACTTATACAGAAAGAAGTTAATAAGCTTAGAGGGCAAGGTATTAACAAAATCATCCTGCTATCACATTTAGGACATTCTAATGATATTGCTGTCGCTGAAGATACGGAAGGTATTGATGCAATAATCAGCGGACATACTCATGAGCTTTTTAAAGATATTAAAGAGGGAGAAAACCTTTTTTACTCCAAAAGCGGTGAGCCGGTTATAATTACAGAAGCAGGTCGTGACGGGACTTATTTTGGGCAATTAAATTTGACGTTTGATAAAGATGGTGTGATAGTAAAAGCGCAGAATAATTTAGGTGAAACGAGGAATTTTCATAAGAACATGATTAATCAGTATGTTTTTGATGAAATTTTGGGGAAACCTGAAACAATCGGGTTTATAAAGCAAGCCCCGCCTCCGCCGACAAAACTGATTGAAGAAAACCCGCATGCTAATTTTGTTTGTGATGCGATGAGACATGTAACAAACTCGGATGTTGCGATATGGAACAATGCAGGGATTCGTAATTTCTTTCATGAAGGTATAATTGATTCCAGAGATATCAAGGATATTGCTCCTTTTCTTGATAGAATCTGTGTGGCTTATGTTTCAGAAAAAGCTCTTGTTGAGCTGTTCGAAGGCGCTATTGAGGATACGTATGAACATCCAGGATTCAAACCCGGTTTACTAGCTGTATCCGGGCTAAAATATTCTCTTGATCCGGAAGAAGGAGAATTGACAGGCATGAGCTATATTGATAAAAACGGAAATGAGACAATTATTGATATAGAGAATCCGCGTGAGGATAAGATGTATAAACTTGCAACAGATGAGTTTATTATGTCGGCAGGAGCGGATTTTCCTGTCCTTTCCAAGTTGGAAGATTGTTTAAAGATTTATCCTTATGACAAGGATGTAATGACTTGTGATTATATAAAGTTTTTAGACAAACCTATTGTTATAAATCAGACCGGCAGGGTTATTTTTGAAGAGAATTGAGTTCGTTTATTGAACGGTGTAGATATTTGGGTAAATCAGATGCAAGAACCGAATATTCGCTTAACTCGTCTGAAGCGATTTCACCGGTGCGAGAATGGAGATAAACTCCAAGTTTTGCAGCCTCAAACAGAGACATTTTTTGAGCAAGAAGTCCTGCGATAATTCCAGCCAGGACATCCCCTGAACCCGCTTTGGCAAGAGCAGAATTTCCGTATTCATTAATAAACAAATTATTTTTATCACAAATTATTGTTCTGTGAGTTTTTAAAACAGTGACACAATTATACTTCTCAACAAGTTTTTTAGCATTTCCTTCCAAATCTGACAGAATATCTTTAAGATTTAATCCCAAAAGACGGGCAGCTTCCAGCGGATGTGGTGTAATAATCGTATTCTGCGGGAGTTTAAGTTGAAGTTTTGCTAATATATTTAATCCATCCGCATCAATCACTACAGGAGCAGTTTCTTTTTGCAACCGAGTTATGACCTGCCTAAAAATCTTTGTTGAAGCAGAGGTTAACCCTAATCCGCAGCCAATTAAAAATACTGAAAAATTTCCAATATTTTTTAGGATTTCCTTCTTTTCCAAATAAACGGCTTCCGGCAGTATTGCCGAAACCGAACGGATAATATTTTTTTCAGTGCCCAGTGCCGCAAAACCTCCGCCTGATTTCAAAATACTTACAGTAGATAGATAAGCTGCTCCTATATAATTTTTTGAACCGGCTATGTTAAGAACTTTTCCGAAAGTTCCTTTATTGGATTCTTGTTTTCGTTCAGGCATTTTATATTCTGTCATAAAATCAGCCTCCTCTCTACTTCTTGGGAATCTAATTATAAACCAAGCTGTCTTATTACTTCGTAAGCGACTATCGCAACAGAGTTTGAAAGATTTAAACTTCTCTGACCATCTTTCATAGGTATAGTAAGTGCCGTATCTTTCGTAATATATTCTTGCGGAAGCCCTCTCGTTTCCGGCCCAAAAACAATGAAATCACCATCTTTGAATTCAATATCAGTATATTTTCTTTTTGTTTTTGTAGTCAGATAATAAAAATTACTATCAGGAAATAATTGAAACAATTCTTCCATAGAATTAATTTTATGTAAATCTACGCTGTCCCAATAGTCTAATCCTGCTCTTTTTGTATATTTACTGGATAGGGAAAATCCCAATTTCCCTACAAGGTATAAAGAAGCACCCGTGCAGGCACAAAGCCTGGCAATATTACCGGTATTTTGCGGAATTTCCGGTTCATAAAGAACAATATTGAGTTTAGGCATTCTCTTTGCCTTCCCCGGTTTTTGGTTCAAATAAATACTTTGCTTCAATAACTACGGGCAATCCTCTTACCACACAAAATACAATTGCAAATACCGCAGCCCAAAAACCTATAGTACCGACGATTTCCCTATTAGGACATACAGGAACCTGAGATGTTATTATCAAAACAAATGCCAAAACTTTTGCTACGGCATAACTTATTCTCATAAATTTAGAACCGGTTATGAATAAACAAATAGGATTTTTTTGCATGCTTGTCTTCCCAAAGGCTGTCATTCCCTGCTCCATAGCAGCACTTCTTATAGTATCCGTTATAAACCCTCTTGTAATAGCTATGAGCGGGAATAGTATATTCAGCCATCCCATTACCGCAAATAGAATCCAATATGTATTTTCAACAATCCTGTCACCCATAATATCAAGAAGAGCTCCGAACTTTGATTCTTCGTGGAACTTTCTTGCCACATATCCGTCCAGTCCGTCAAGTGCAAATGCTATAATGGTGAATATTAACGCCCAGCTGTATGCAATAGCATTCCCCTGGCAAGTGTATATAAGATACACTGCTATAAACATAACGATAACTCTGAATATTGAAATAAAGTTTGCCATTTTTCAACCTTTTTAATACTTTTATACTTTCATTCTGGAAAGAGCAAAATCCTTTTTGTTCAAATCTTCCAGTTTAGAGCCAAGCATAATTCTTTCAGCTTCCTCCAATATACTGACAACGGTATATCCGTTTTCTCCATCTGAACGAGCTTTATGACCGGATGCACAGCAGTTTAGAAAATGCTGACACTCAAGTTTAAGCGGTTCAATTTCTATATAATCCAAAGGATAATTTTGTGTATTTGCCGGAATAAAGTTGTCATAAACTTTTAGTTTATCCGTCGGTGCTGTATCATCAAAGATAGCAGTAGCTTTCGTACCTCTTACAAGCAGAGTTACACGTTTTTGCGGAGTTATCCAGCTGTCTGAGATGTGAGCAATAAGACCATCTTCAAATTCTACGCCTATGTGAGTAATATCCATAATCGCATTTTTTTCGGAAGAGCAGCCGACAGCTGATATAACTTTAACAGGATTTTTACCTGTAACATAGGCTATCATTGAAACATCATGCGGAGCCAA
>CALUTN010000050.1 GCA_944323665.1 Candidatus Gastranaerophilales bacterium
CAGACCAGTGCAATTAAAATTCCGAAAACAAATGCTTTTAACAAACTTATATAAATATCTTTAGCGCTTAACCACAACCATACAGAAGTTATATATCTTGCCGGGTGCAAACCTATTGTAAAATAAGAAACTATCAACCCTCCGATAATACCCACCAGTTCAGCTATCAAAACTACCATCGGTACGGTAATTCCGGCTGCAATAATCCTGGGTGAAAAATAATATCCCACAGGATCAACTTTTAATGTTTTAATAGCGTCGACCTGAGATGTAACCTGCATATTAGCAATCTCTGCAGAAATTGCAGTTCCCGCTCTTGCACCTATCGCCAGGGCAACAAAACCGGGTGCAATTTCTCTTATCATTACAATAGCTATTGAACCGCCTACATATGCCTCAGCACCGGTCATTAAGAATTGCTTAGATACTTGAATTGCAATAACGGCAGCAGATACAAAAACAATAACCAGAGAAATTATTAACGAATCATAGCTGATAGATGCTGCTTGTGATATAACTGAAGCCATACGTGAACGCCCGGATAGTGTGTATATAATACTATAATACAGATTAATTATGCATTTACCTAAAAAGTTTATCATGCGTGTTATCCTTGTTATTTACTATTTCAGATAAGACTTTTCTCAGACCATTACTTATTATCTATTTCATTATAATTATAATACAATATTTCTTCAGGCGGCATTAACTTTTGTAAAGCTTTTAACATATTAAAGCAATATTTTCTCTATTACAGTTTTATATAATATGTGTGGAGGTAAATTATGACAACATATATTAATGGCAATAACGGCAGATATGACGATAAGATTACAAATCCTTCTGTTAGATATGGCAGAAATTCTGTGGACAACTATATAAATTATCTTGAAAAGCCCTTAACAAACGATAATTACCCAACTCCGCCCATCCTTGAGTTTGACATGGATGAAGCTTCTCAAGAAAGAAATGCTGAAAAATTAGAAAATTATATAAATAAAAACGATGAATACATTAAATCACTCCCTCCGCTTGAATATGAATACCGATACATGCCGTATAAAGAATCCGGAAAAATTGATAAAGAAGCCCTTTTAGGAGCAGCTTACGAAGAAATGAGGGCTCTTGAATATCCCGTTAAAGATTTTGAGAAAAACTTTATTATAGACAACACCTATACGGCAGAACCTCTTGATATTGATAAAAACGGTAAAATTGATATTGCGGAATACAGTACAAACATCCTTGCCGCAGATATGTTGAGCAAACCGGAACCGGATATATCTAAGGTTGACGGAACTATAAATTCTAAAGGTTTTAATGCCGTAATTGAATATACTAAAAAAGCCAGAGCGGCAGAAGCATCAAAATTATACGGTGAATTATACCGGACATATAATTTAGGATCCGCTTATGATTCTTTTAAAGCAGATAAGAATAACACTGTTGAATAACCTATCGGAAATTTGAAATAAAGTTTACATCTATGGTATAATCTTTCTAGAGTATGCATAAGAGGAGCAAATACCATGAGCGAGATTATTATAAAAGAAATTGACGGTGCTGATGTGGTTCAATATCAACCCAGAGGGGTTTGTAGCAAGCTAATGCAAATTCGCATAAAAGACAACATCGTCCAGGATTTTGAATTTATGGGCGGATGTAACGGAAATCTTACCGGTATAGGTATGTTGATAAGAGGTATGAATATTAATGATGTCATTTCCAGACTGCAAGGACTGCCATGCGGAAGTCGTCCGACAAGTTGTCCTGATCAATTAACAAAAGCTCTTGCTGCATATATTAAGGAAAAGCAAACCGTAAATGCATAATCTACAGAAGGCAATATGAAGAGTATAACTTTAATAAAAGGTGACGGAATAGGTCCGGAAATCGCTGAGTCAGTACTGGAAATAATAGACTCATCAGGGCTTGTTATTGATTGGGATATTCAAACAGCAGGAGCAGATGTCATAGCAAAAGAACAAACTCCGCTTCCTGACAGGGTCATAGAATCTGTTATA
Organism: Candidatus Gastranaerophilales bacterium; assembly: GCA_944323665.1. Taxonomy (GTDB): domain Bacteria; phylum Cyanobacteriota; class Vampirovibrionia; order Gastranaerophilales; family Gastranaerophilaceae; genus CAG-196. Next base: position 2,025 of record CALUTN010000050.1, read on the forward strand.
AAGACAGGAATTGCTCTAAAAACTCCTATCACAACTCCTATAGGAAAGGGGTTCAGATCCGTAAATGTCCAACTGAGAAAAGAACTGGATTTATATGCAAACGTAAGACCCAGTTATAATCTTCCTGGAATAAAAACTTGTTATGATAATGTTGATATTATTGTAGTAAGAGAAAATACCGAAGATTTGTATGCGGGAATAGAACGTCAGATTGACGAAAATACCGCAGAAAGCATAAAAAGAATCACTAGATTTGCATCATTAAGGATTGCTGATTTTGCGTTCAATTATGCCTTAAGAAACAATAGAAAAGAAGTTTGTGTCGTTACAAAAGCAAATATATGCAAGCTTTCGGACGGATTATTTCTTAATTGCGCAAGAGAAACCGCAAAAAGATTCCCTCAGATAAATTTCAGAGAAATTTTGGTTGATAATTGCTGCATGCAATTAGTACAAAACCCTAATCAATTTGATGTTCTTTTACTTCCGAATTTATACGGAGATATCGTCTCTGATTTATGCGCAGGACTAATTGGCGGATTGGGAATCGCTCAGGGAGCAAATATAGGCACTGATTGCGCAGTATTTGAACCTGTTCATGGATCCGCACCCGATATTGCAGGACAAAACAAAGCAAACCCGACAGCTTTGCTCATGTCTGCGATAGAAATGTTAAGTTATATCGGAGAAAATGATATCGGTTATAAAATTAAAACGGCTTTATTTGAAACCCTCAGAGCCGGAATTATGACTCCTGATATCGGAGGTAATTATTCTTGCAGTAAATTTACAAACGAGATTATTAAAAGATTACGTTGTATAATATAAACATAAACATGCCGGTGTGGCTCAGGTGGTAGAGCAACTGATTCGTAATCAGTAGGTCGGGAGTTCGAGTCTCCCCATCGGCAGTTGTTATTATTTAACGTTTATGCATACGGAGATGAGAACTTCGATTCAAAACATAATATTTGATTTTTGTAAGAATTCAATTAAAATAATTGTATGTATAAAAGAAGTCTTTTATTGTTAATATTAATGATTTTACCTGTGTATGCCGAATATCAGCCGCTCTCTGATGAACCCATTACAAATCCGGAAGCGTTTGAACAAATGGAAAACACTGAAATGAGAGAATCCCCGGAATTTGAATACCCTTCAGCAATACCGGCAGAACCGGTTGAAGTTGAACCTGTAAAAAATTATGCTCAAATATACAATAATCTGCAGCAAGCAGATTTTTCTTATCAGCACAACCTTGATCCGGATCAGTATTATGATATTAAAGATGCAGCCTGGTCTCCATATCCGCTTTTAAGACTTAATTCTTATATTTATTTCAAAGATATCGCAATTGAACCGGGGTACTACCTTTTAACCCCGCGAGAACATGAAGGCAGCTGGTATATTCTGTTTAAGCAAAATGGCCGCGTTAATTATATAATACCAGTCTACGAAAGAGATATAACTCCTGAAACATTCTATGACGAACATATACCCAAACCTAAACTTTCATGGGCACAAAAAGTCCATATGAATATTTTGGATTTTTTCGGCAAATTTAAAAGCTCTAAAAGAAAAACGCCCGTACAGTCTTACCTTGAAATCAATGATTTGGAGAATTTCTTTGTTTCAATTGTGATATATTACGGTTCGCACAAGTATTATACCATATTTAGGACAATCCGGCTGTAACATTCTCCCTGATTATATTGCATGTATTTAAGAATGTTAACAAAGTTGAGATTTTTTATCTAATTTGTTACAATTCTTAATATACTACGGTATAAAAAGCAATTTTTTAACAATTAAATACTTTATATATACATAAGAGATATTTAATTAAGAGAGGCTTACATCATGACAAATGAACAAAGAGCCAGATTTACTGTAATTACCAATACTAATCTGGAAACAAAGTCACAGGAAGAACGAACAAAAAATTATCATACGAATCCGCTTCTGGAAAAATATGTAAAATTTGCCGGAAACAGTCATAAGCGATTTAGCGTGGAGGATTTATTAAGATAAATGTATCAAGTAAAAAGCAGAATCTATCCTGATTTTGACAGAACACAAAAAAACGGGATATGCAATTACCTGAGAGCATTGGTAAAACAAAATTTAAATTTAAAAAGTTCGGAAATTTTGACAAAGTTCCTTGAAGATGAAAAATATTATCAAGAGCTTAAAACTTCAAGATTTCCGTTTTTGGCTGAATATATAACTGATACTTCATTCATAAAAGATACTGAAGATTATATAAAGGAATGTATAAAATATTATAAGTATAAAGAGAAACTTCGACCTATAGTAGAAGCTAATAAAGAATTTGAAAAGAAAAAAAGAAAGTTTTTGCAGGAAGTTAAAATGTCAAAAGAAAAACCTACCCAAAAACAGCTCTACTACTACAACAGGCTTTGTAAAAAATATTCGATAGATGCGAAAGATGTTGAAAATTTATCCAAACTGGATTTAAGAAATGAAATTGAGAGAATTTTAAATGAACATTCAGATTATTACAAAAATCTTAACTGATGCCGGCATAGAAGAAAACGAAGCAAAAAAAGAAGTAAAAATGCTATTAGAGCATTTTTCAAATTACACTGAGCTCGACAGGCTGCTGGGGAAAATTTTACCCGAAAACGATTGGAATAGGGTACTACAGAAAGCTGAATTGAGAGCTCAAACAAGACTCCCTATTCAATATATAATAGGTGAGAGTTATTTTATGGGGGAATATTTTAAAGTATCACCGTCTGTATTAATACCAAGAGATGAAACGGAGTTGCTAGTACGTGAAGCAATAAAGATAATAAAAAATAACAATTTTAAAAATGTCCTTGATATCGGGACAGGCTCTGGCTGTATTGCTTGCACAATAGCCAAACAAACGGAGGCTGTTGTTCTCGGAGTAGACATTTCACTTGATGCGCTTAGAGTAGCATTGGATAATGTAACCAAATTAGGCATTAATAATCGTGCTGTCTTTAGGAAATCTGATTTATTTGAAAAAATAAGGGTCAACGAAACATTTGACATAATTATATCAAACCCTCCATATATACCAATTGGTACAACAGTTGATTTGGAGGTAATGAAAGAACCCGCTATTGCCTTGTTTAGCGATGAAAACGGCTTAAAATTTTACAGAAAAATTATTGAAAAAGCCCCGACATACCTAAATCCCGAAGGATACTTAATGTTTGAACTGGGCTATGGAGAAAGCTTGGAGGTCAAAACACTTATGGAAAAATCTTTCTGCAAAATAACAATACTCAAAGATTTAGCCGGAATAGACAGAGTTATATACGGGCAGTTAAATTAGGCCGATTGTAATATTTCCCTCTTGCAAATTTCTTTAAATTCTATTAAGATATATGTATTACTATTAAGAAATAAAAAGATTTGTAAAATATAGGTTATTTAGAAAAGTTAAAAGGTGGTAGCATGGCTGAAAATGAAGAATTGCAGGAGATGGGTGAAGGAGAAACCCGCCAGAAGATTTTGGTTGCAGATGATGAGGCAAGTATAAGAAGGATTCTGGAAACCCGTCTTAAGATGGTCGGATACGATGTAGTGGTAGCGGAAGATGGTGAAGAAGCAGTTGATGTATTTAATAAAACCAATCCTGATTTAGTTGTTTTGGATGTTATGATGCCAAAAATGGATGGATATGGTGTAACAAGAGAGATTAGAAGAACCTCTGATGTTCCTATTATAATTTTAACAGCTCTTGGAGATGTTTCTGAAAGAATTACAGGATTAGAACTGGGGGCTGACGATTATGTAATAAAACCATTTAGTCCTAAGGAATTGGAAGCAAGGGTGAAAGCGGTATTAAGAAGGACAATAAGTAAAGACGTAATAATACCGGCGTCATCCGGTTCAGGAGTTCCCGCGGCAGGAGGCAAGGGGTCTAAAAATATTATTACAACAGGTTGTATAAAAATTGATACTGCACGGAGACAGGTATTTAGAAAAAATGAAAGAATCAGACTAACCGGAATGGAATTTAGTTTATTGGAATTACTTGTAAACAATTCCGGACAGGCATATTCAAGGAACGAAATACTACAGCATGTATGGTCCTATCCGGCAGATCACAGGATTGACACCAGAGTCGTAGACGTACATATTTCCAGGTTACGTTCTAAATTAGAAACTGACCCGACGAATCCGGAGCTTATATTAACGGCTCGCGGAATCGGTTATATGTTTCAGCGTATAAACTAGCTAATATCATAGAGCAAGGGGCGGACACAAGTTGTATCCGCCCCTTGCTTTATAATATTTATTTGATATACTGAATTTAGCCCGAATATATGGCGCCTGTCGTCAAGCGGTTAAGACCTCGGATTGTGGTTCCGATATGCATGGGTTCGAATCCCATCAGGCGCCCCATTTTTGAGAACTCCCGAAAGGGAGTTTTTTAATGCGCATGATGAGGATGAGAACCCATCAAGGCAGAGCCTTTATAAAGGTTCGAGCGCGAGGCGGCAGAGAGCGGAGTGTTTTGCAAAAGTATGAAATACTGAAGCAAAACACGCAGACTCGTTTAACGCCGCCGAGCAAGACAATCCCATCAGGCGCCCCATTTTTAAGAATAGACCCAGATGGGCCTTTTTTGTTGCAAATATTGAATTTCAGAGTTCGAGCATTTTTTAAAAAATGTAGTAACCTCTAATGGGATTCGAACTCTTTAAAGTTGTTGTGTATATTTCAGATAATTATTGATTAGTTCTAATAATTCTTTATAACTTTTTATATCTTCATTTGGAGCATTATTTTTCACTAAATTATCAATGTGACCTTCAACTAAAAATTTCAATAAATTCGTTAAAGCTAAACTTTGTTCTTCCTTAGTTGATTTACTGTCCTCTATTTCTATATCAACAGTAATTCCATTGATTTCACATCTTTTTATTAACATATTTATTGTATAATGATTTTTAAAAATAAATCAATTTAAACATTGAATAATTCAACACAGGGTAAAAGATGCCTTTTCTATGGAAACTGACTGACATTTTTAATTAGACTTTCGGGTTAGTTCCCGACTAGAAAGGGGGTCGATATGGATAATTTCAATTTAGCATTATTTTTAATCTTTTTGATTTTATGCGTATTAAAAAACGGCTCTCATCTTAATAGATAAGAACCGTTAGACTTTCTACAAGGCATCCGGTAGCTTGAGAAACTACCACCCTGTGTTTCTATTATAAATTATCTATTTTTATTTTTCAACCCCGTTAATATAATTTTCTATTTCCGAATAAAGGATAATTATTTGTGGAGATGATAAAACGGGTTGTAAAGTTTTGTTAAAGAGTTCGAACAAAGTCCTATCATCCGCCCCCATTAAATTAAAAACCCTCTCGTTGAGAGGGTTTTAGCGCTTTATATTTTTTATAAATCCGAGTTACTAAGCAACATGTAAAGAAAATCCGGGCTCATTTAATAATTTACCGATTGTATCTAATCTTATACAATCTATTCTTTTATCAATTATTAGCCCGGCACTTTTATCTAATGAATTATACTATTCAATGTAAAGACATCTATCATCATAAGTCTTATAATGAATTATTTATTTCATATTTGTATTCCATCGAAAAAGATACAACAAACCCAATGATAAAAAAATATTAAGCTGCTAAAAGTTTTTTAATTCTTATATTATTAATTCAAGAAGATTTTCTTTTTAATCTCTTCCAAATCATTAATAACTTTTTCTTTAAGATTGCTCGCAATTCTGTTGTATATAGTATCCAATGTTAATAAGAAATTCTGCTCCGTCTCAGGGTTAATTTTATGCAAAGCATCAATTTCATCTTTGATATAAGGTATTTCATCTTTATCAAGCTGTTTAAACCCTGGGTCATCATACTCAATACGAACATGTTTTTTCCCCAATTTTTCGGCAAGCGCAGCAATTAAACCAATCGTTCCTTCACCATGAAATCTTTGCTTAATTTGATTATGCTCAACTAAGTAGTCCCAGTTACTACTACCCGGCTCTTCAATAGTAGAGTTTATATTTACAGAAGCATAACCGTTAGATTTTTCTGTAAAATCCAGAAACCTCAATTTTCCGTCATTAAGTAGCGTATTCAGATTTTGAGCAAGTAATTTACCGCCAAGTCTGAGTTTGTGAGAATTATCTCCATACTTAAGATTGCTAATTGTTGTCACCAGCGTTTTTTCCAGAACGGGAGACGGTAGAATAATTGATTTAAAAGGTATTTCTGAATTAATATTCTTACTGACGGGTTGAATCATCATAATTGTCACTCCTAAATTTTAAGAATAGTAAGTACATCATTATCATTAACAGCTTTAAGTGCAGGATTAAGCGATATTGCCTTTCTGTAATCATCTACAAAACCGTCATCATTCAAATCTCTTTTAATTGCAGCTCTGTAATAATAGGCTTCTGCATACTCCGGATTATGTTGAATTGCCATATTGAAGTCTGCAAGCGCACTTTCTCTGTTCTGCAAAATATATTTCTGCAAAGCCCTTATATAGTAGCATTCTGCGAGCTTAGGGTTATTGACCGGTTTTACCGCAATGACAGGAGTTTTTGAAACTGCAGCAGTACTTGTGGAAGTCTTTTCGGCCTGCTGAACAACATTAGGACTATTGACATTATTATTTACAATAATATTTGCAGCTGTTATTGTTAATTTCGGTTCAACTTTAACTACACTGGCTTTAACCCTTGTGACTTTAACTTCTTTGATTTGAGCAAGTTTTTGTCTTGCTTGTTGCTCTGTTTTCGGGACACGAAGTTCCTTATTAAGTTCCGGAGTCGTATATTGATAGGCAACAGGGGCCGCAATTTGCACTACAGGCTTTTGGTTAGATGCTATTTGTTTCTGAGTCTCTATTTCATACACCAACTGCGGGTTTTCGTCTGCTATTGCAATAGCAGATGTGAAATCTTGTTCAGCTCCCTCACTATCAAAATAACGTTTTTTTAACCTACCGCGATTAGCATAAGCGGTAATATCATCGGGATCAAGTTTTATCGCAATTGAGAAATCACTCAGAGCTCCGACATTGAAATTAAGCTTTCTTTTTACGACACCCCGGTTATTAAATGTCGCCGCATCTTTCGGATTAAGCTGTATCGCCGTATTATAATCATCAAGAGCTTCCTCATCCTTATCTGTTTTGGTCATTAAATTTCCTCTGTTATAATATGCATCAGCGTAATTAGGATTTATCTCAATTGCTTTATTATATGCCGTTAAAGATTCCTCATTCTTCCCGAGCTCGGAAAGTGCAACCCCTCTGTTGTTATAAGCAAATGCATAATCAGGATCAATTGTCAAAGCCTTATCATAGTTCTTCAACGCTTCTTCACGTTTATTTATAATATGGTATAAAAACCCCCTATTTAGATAAAACTCTTTATTATCCGGCTGGAGCGATATTAAAACATTATAATCATCTATTGCTGAAAGAATATCTCCCAAAATATATTTTAAATAAGCTCTGTTATAATATGCATCAATATTTTTTGAGTCTGTTTCAATAACTTGATTATATTTTGAAATTTTTTCACGGATGGAGGCTTCATCAGTTTCTGCAGCAATTACCGGAACAAATATCAAAAAAGTTAAAACAATAACCAAAATCATTTTAATTCGGATTTTCATACCGTATCCCTTGTCAAATGTGATATGTGTAAATATACTAACATAAATAAAATGAATAAAAAGCTAATTATAAAGAATTGTTAATATTCTGAAACCTAAAATTTAAATTCTGTTACATTATTTTCCTCAAAAACAACCCTGCCTACTCTTGCAACATAATTGTAATAATGTTGTATGCCGGCAAAAAATCACCTTGCAAAAGATATTTATCCGTTAGGATTTTATCTGATTATTATCAACAAATATTTATTAATCACTTTCCCCAGCATTAATATTTTATGATATGATAATAGAATGGATTGGAATTTGGATAGTATTATAAAAGATTCAAAAAAAATACTGCTGTTAAGCCACGTCAATCCTGACGGTGATACGTTAGGTTCAATGTGTGCTTTGTACTCAATGATATACAAGAGGTTTAAAATCAAAGCCGATATGAATGTAGTATCCAATATACCGTACAATTACAAGTTTCTTCCTAACGTTAATCTTGCGGAAAGATATTTTGACCCGTCCCTTGTATATGATTTGGCAATAACTCTCGATGTAGCTTCCATAGAAAGGATACGTGATTCTGAGACGCTTTTTAATAAAGCCAAAATTAAGGTTAATATTGACCATCATAAAACAAACTCCGGATTTGGAGATTATAATCTGATTAATGACAAGGCCAGTTCTACAGGAGAAGTTCTATTTAAATATTTTAAAGAACATAACTGGGAAATTGATAAAGATACTGCAATTTGTCTTTACACTGCAATTATGACGGATACCGGGAATTTCCGTTTTGAAAACACTTCTTCAAGTGTATTTAAAGCAGCTGCAGAACTGGTTGATGCCGGTGCAAACCCTAATTTACTTTATAAATACTGTTATGAAACAAAATCAAAAAATTTGGTATTATTTCAAAACTACTGTGTTAATAAGGCAATTTTTGAACACAATAATAAAATTGTTTACACGACGGTTTACAAAAAAGATTTAGAAAAATTTTCTGCCGGAGATGATTACACGGATGGAATAGCAGAAACTCTCAGAGCTATTGAGACTACTGAGATTTCTTTCGTTGTTAAAGAAGTGGATTCTAAAACAACAAAAGTCTCAATGAGATCAAAACATATAGATTGTGCTAAAATATGTTCAACCTTCGGAGGCGGAGGACATACTTTCGCGGCAGGATGTACAATGAAACACGGGATGAAAGAATCTATTCAAAAATTATTAAGCGAGATTAAACGTGAAATTTAAGACACTAAGAAATATAATAGAATCAGTTATTGAGCATGACTATTTTGGTATGGCATCCGAAATGGGATATATGTTATGC
>CALUTN010000051.1 GCA_944323665.1 Candidatus Gastranaerophilales bacterium
ATTATGATAAATGTCATATTGTTTTGGAGTTTTTGCTTAGCAAGCAATGTACATTGAACAATAATGGGAATAATTGCGTGTATACAAGTTAATGGAAATGAAAAGATATGTAATATTATGCAGTTTTCAATCAATCTGTAGACTTCCTTGAATGTTTGCGGAAAGGAAAAAGGGTTTACGGAATAATAAGATGAAACAGATGCAGCGATAATTGCAAGTATAAAACTTACAAATCCCAGCATAGCTAAGAAATTAGCACTCCACATGTTAGGAAGATTTTTGAAATAAGAATCAAGTTTCATATTGTAATTATATCAATAAATGTTAGTTGATGAAAGGAAAAAATTATGGTAAACAGAAAAAATGACTATGTAATGGTAAGAAAGAAGCTTCCAGCACAGGCAACAGATGCGATAGCTGTTTATGATAAAGTAGCCATGGAGTATCCGGGAATGGACATATCTGTAACGGGTCATTCTCTGGGCGGAAGCCTTGGTGAAATAGTTTCCGGTGTCAGAGGGGTATTTGCTGCAACATTTAACGCATACGGTGTCAGAGATATGTTCAAAAGCGGAATAAAGTTAAAGGAAGATAACATTGTGAATTATGTTAATGAAAAGGATTTTATAACAATGGTAAACGGGCAGAATCATATTGGAGAAATTTATGCAGTATATGAAAAACCCGGAAATGCAGGCAGCCATGAGGCAGAAAGCATTGGAGACTTATCTCAAAGGAAAATACGAACTCCAGAAGAGATTAAACAGGCAAGTCAAAGGCTGCATCCCAAAATGACACGAGGGAAGGATTTTTTATCCGGCGAAATGGCTGACAATCTCAAAAATGATATTAGGCAAAAGATAGGAGATTTAAAATCTACAATTAATAAAAAGCGAGGCGGCGCTGAAAAAGCCAAAGAGGGCTCAGCCGGTTCACAATGCGTAGGTTCATATACAGTGAGCGGATATACTCGCTCAGATGGTACAAAAGTCGGTGATTATATTCGTACTTGCGGAGCAAAGCATAGCCGTTAGAAAAAAAATGTATATATTAGCAGAAGGAATTCCAGTATGAATACAATAGTACCATACCAGAAGAAGATATTTACAAAATTGATATAATAACGGTTTGCAATACGTTTAGCCTCTGATAATTGTTTTCTGCTTTTTAAATCCCTATAAAGTAATATAAAAAGTATAATAAATGCAATTATTGTAACAGGCAATCCCAATATTGGGACGAATGCTATATATATACCGCTTCCGCTGCTGGAATCAAATAAATTATACCCCGGTATTGTGCAAAGAATAGTAATTACTATCATTATAATAAATGCAATATTGTTTTGTAGTTTTGCCTTAGATAAAAACAAATATTGAATAATAATAGGAATAATACCGTGTACACATGTTAATGGAAACAAAAATATATGTGCTATTATACAACTTTCAATTGATCTATGGACTTCCTCAAATGTTTTGGGAAATGAAAAAGGTTCTACGGAATAATAGGATGAAACAGATACAGCGATAATTGCAAGTATAAAGCTTACAAACCCCAGTATAGCTAAGAAATTAGCACTCCACATGTTGGGAAGATTTTTGAAATAAGAATCAAGTTTCATATTGTAATTATATCAATAAATGTTAGTTGATGAAAGGAAAAATTATGGTAAACAGAAAAAATGACACAAAATATCATGAAATATTAAAACAAGCATCAATATATGCCTATCGCAAGGATAATTCAAAACCTCCTGCAGGATATAGAGTTATTGAATCATTTAATGATAAAAAGACGGGATTGCAAGCAAAAGTGTTGTTCAATGGTAAAGATATAATAATTGCTTATAGAGGAACTGATAACTTTTTAAGTAGAGATATTCTCAATGACCTTGTAATGGTAAGAGGCGATATACCTGAGCAGGCAACGATGGCTCTTAGTTTGTATGATAAGTATGCCGGTAATAAAAAACACATTCCTGTAACAGTAACGGGACATTCTTTGGGCGGTAGCCTTGCAGAAATTGTATCAGGCATTCGAGGAGGTGTAGCTGTTACATTCAATGCTTATGGTGTCAGAGATATGTTCAAAAGCGGAATAAAGTTAAAAGAAGATAACATTGTGAATTATGTTAATGAAAAGGATTTTGTAGCAATGGTGAACGGACAGAATCATATTGGAGAAATTTATGCAGTACCTAACTTGGGAACAAATGTTTTAAGCAGACATCAAGTTGAAAATATGGCATTATTATCACAGCGACAAAGAAAAACTATAAAAGAGATTGAAGAGGCTCGTGATAGGTTCCATCCTCGTTCACTATATTTTAGGAACAAAATACATGATGAATTAATAGAAATAGAAAAACAAAAGATAACTGAAAGAAAAATCTTTCAACAATGTAAAAAATTAAAGAATGAGTCCTCTAAAACTTGCGTAGGTTCATATACAGTGAGCGGATATACTCGTTCAGACGGTACAAAAGTCGGTGATTATATTCGTACTTGCGGAGCAAAACATGCTAATCAATGATGGATACTGGGTATGTTTACGGATAGTAAAATTAACAATTCCAGCATGAAAAGAATATAGACAAGCCAGAAATAACAGAAAAAGGTGTTTATAAAGATTCGATAAACCTTATTTTTTGCTAAATAAGGATTTGTCATTTGGGCATTTTGCGTTGAATCGTATATACAAAAAAATGGCAGACTAAGAAATACCAGTATAAATAACAAAGGATTCTTAAGATATATTTCAATACTTTCCGCCAAGGCAAAGCCTTGTATTAACCCGGTTATGCCGGTATTATGATAACAGATTGAGGTTATGCAAGTTACTATTGCTAAGGTAATAAAAATTAAAATTATAAATAAGATTATCATGGTTTTTGGCTTTAAACTTTTTAATATTTTATAAAATGGTATCGATAATGTGACTGCTGCCAATATTGAAGTTATGCCAAATATTATGGAACTGTATCCATATAAGTATAGTGTTATAAAAAAGTAATTGTTATTCTGAAAATCTAAAAGCCCGTTTAAAGATGGAAAGATAGCGGTAAATAGAACAAAGATTAGATTAACAAACCCCAGCATTGCCAGGAAATTAGCACTCCACATGTTAGGAAGATTTTTGAAATAAGAATTAAGTTTCATAAGGTGATTTTATCACATGTTAAACAAGAAAGGAATTAATTATGATGGGTAGGAATATTCAAAATGAAAAAGAACTAATTTGGGGAGAAATTTCTCCTCTGGATATTTTAAAGAAAAAGTACCACATAAAACCTCTGAAGGATATGTCAGATAAAGAGGTTTCTCAAATGTTGGAAGATTTAATTTAGGAGAGAAAAACGATGTACAAGATAGAATTTATTCCGACGGGTCATACCTTTGTTTTGCCGGATAATATTGCAAAAGAATTGAAGGAAAAGTTTCCGTCGGATTACAAAATCCTTGAAAAGAACGGAAAAAAGTTTCGTGACAGGATAAAAAAACAGGAAATGGTTCAGGACGATAAAAGTATTTTGTCAAAGGTTTTGGATGAGGAGGATTAAAAATGAAAACATTTCAGCAATTTTTAAACGACCTCGGTGCAAGAGAATCTGCCGGGAATTATAAAGCTTTTAATAAATACGGTTATGCCGGTAAATACCAGATGGGAGAAGCAGCTCTTGTTGATGCGGGATATTACAGGAAATACTCCGGAATTTATAATAATGACTGGCGGGGTGAGTTTACGGGAAAAGGCGGAGTTTGGTCTATTCAGGATTTTTTGAATAATCCTAAAGCACAGGAAAATGCTCAGATAGTTTTTAAGAAAAAACAGTGGGGATATCTTAAAGCCGTGGGTGCTGATAAATATACAGGTTTGATTATTAACGGATATAAAATTACTCCATCCGGATTACTTGCGGGTGCTCATTTAAAGGGTGCGGGGTCTGTAATATCATATTTAAAAAGCGGGGGTAAAAGTATCAGCAAAGATGCTTTCGGAACAAGCGTCGAAAGCTATATGAAGCAGTTTGCGGATTACGATGTTTCAGAAGTTACGGGCTTAATTATCAGTCAATCCCGTAACTCAGGTAAATAAGATATGCAGCAAGTAATAAGTAAATAATAAGAAAGATACAAAATAGTGTTAAAGCCGTATTTGTAATTATCTTCTGAAATTTTATCTTTTTATTAGTAGGATTATCAAAGAATTTTTTGTCACGGTTTGAAATTACATATTCGGATTTGGAAAAAATTAATGTTTGAATAAGTACTGCAAAAACTGGGAAAAAGAAAATTAAAGTATTTAAAATCCAGTCAATTACAAGTACGACATGCTCTTTTTCACTATAGTGGTTGAGTCTGTAAATGATAAAAGGGACATATACAAGAATACTCGTATAAAAGAGATAGTTAAAGAAATTTATTGTCTTATATTTACTGGTTTTAGGTAGCTGCATAGTAAAAGTTAGGTTTTTTATATGCATATACTAACATTTATTGGAATATATGTCAAAATTTAAAAGGAGGTTTTATGACGTTAACATTACTTGATTTGTACAATACAGCAGCATCTCAGGAGTGGTCTATGTATGATAATGATGCTGCATCGGAAGAAGAATTTGAGGATTCTCTTGTTCTTGCTCTTAATAAAGCAATTACGGATATTTATTCTTCTTATGATTTTCCGTTCAGGGAAAGAACTCACGTTATACTTACCCTGACCGGTGTGGAAGCTTACGAGCTGCCAAGAGGACTTATTAAAAAAGATTCAAATGGCAGATATTTGGTTAAACTCAATTCAAAATTTCTGGATTTAATCAAGACCCCGGAAAGCTTAAAGCACAAATGCGGAATGCCGGAGGGGTTTTATATCAAAGGGGATAAAATAGTTCTTTATCCGTCCCCTATAGAGAAGTCTATTGTGACAATTGATTATTCAACTCTAACAATAGGCGAAAATGCAGCGGGGGAAGAAATTTATACCCTAAAAAATCAGGATGATGTTCTCTCTGTTCCGCCACATCTTGAGGTTTTAATGAAAGATGCCATTGTTACAAAGGCAATGATAAATTCTATAGCTTCAGAAAGTGACGAAAACTATTCTGCATATAAAAAACAGGCTGATAAAGCCTATAGATTGCTTATTAAATATGCAAAGGTTATTGATGTTGATAAGAGAATTATTCAGTAGCTATAGGAAATACCCCCTTATTCATTCATTCATTCATTCATTCATTTATTTATTTATTTATTCACTCCGTCACTTAATCACTCCCCCTCTATTCACTATTCACTAGTCACTAATAAAAAAATCCCTCCGAGAGAAGGAGGGAAAAAGCTTTTGTAAGATGTAAGATGTGTAAGATGTAAATATAAGAGAGTGGTGGGGATAAATAATGTAAGAGAAACCCCCGTTGAGTTATTTTTGATTAAGCGATGAAATTGTTACCGAATCTGTTTGCTCCGTAGAAGAAAGATTCTCTCATTACCTGCTGTAGAGATCTTTTTCTGACTACTCTGTTGCCGATTTTGGTGTTTTCTATATCTTCAACAGATTTCTGATATTGAGATGTTACAAGAGATGAGATGTATTTTGTTACAGGTGTTTCTTCAACTATGTCATTCACGTCAACTACTTCAACTTCTTTTTCATACTCGTTGAAGAAGTTGTTAATAGAATTAAGTTCTTCTTTATTAACAATATTTGTAGTGAATAACATCTTTTAAAGCTCCTGTATTTATCTCTTACATATATATAAAGTATATCTATCTGCAAAAATTGCTTTTTCTGCTCTTAAATATTAAGATTTGTAACATTTAGTTTGATTTTTGGAAAAAATCGCAATAATACTTAAATTTTACAAAACTTTATCTTGTTTTTGATATAATTATGGTTATGCTGAGGGGTGTATGAGAGAAAGAATCCTTTTATTTATAATTTTAGCGTGTTTGGGATGTTTCCTGTATGTATTTCAAAACTATGTCAATACAGTTGTAGGATTTGTTATCTTATGTGTTTGTATGTCTATATACGGATTGTATCTTATTGCGGCAACAAAATACCAAAAACGAAAATTAAGAAAACATCCCCCGGTAATAAATGAAAATTATAAACCTTTCGTCACAATTATGATACCGGCTCATAATGAAGAATATGTAATCGCAAATACGGTTGAAAATGTTCTTCAAATGGACTACCCGAATTTTGAAGTTATTGTAATTGATGACAGAAGTTCAGATAATACTGCCGAGGTATTAAAAGAGCTTGAGAAAAAGTATGATAAAGTAACAGCACTTATAAGAAATAAAGATGCATTTCCCGGTAAGTCCGCAGTATTGAATGATGCTTTTAAAATTGCAAAAGGAGATGCTATTCTTGTATTTGATGCAGATGCAACTATTGAGCCGGATTTTTTAAACAAACTGGTTCCAAATCTAGAGCCGGCTGATGTTGGAGCTGTTCAGGCAAGAAAAATTATCAGAAATAAAGATTATAATTTCCTAACAAGATGCCAGAACAATGAATACTCGACAGATACTCATTTTCAGGTTGGCAGAGACGCTGTTAAGGGAGCTGTTGAACTTCGGGGAAACGGAGAATTAATAAAAAGAGAAGCCATTGAAGATATTGGTGGGTGGAATAATTATACCATTACAGACGATTTAGATATGTCTACAAGGCTGCATATAAAAGGCTGGGATATAAGATTTTGTCCTGATGCCTGTGTTTATGAAGAAGGAATTATTTATCTTCTTCCGCTTTTCAGACAAAGAAGAAGATGGCTGGAAGGAACAATAAGGAGATATCTTGAGTATTTTGGCGAAGCAATGAAGTCTAAAAACATGTCTTTGAGGGCAAGGTTTGACATGGCTGTTTATATTACACAGTTTATAATGCCTTTATGGTTTATTCTGGAGATTGTTTTCAGGGTAATCAAGTTGTTTACGGATAAAATTGATCCTTATAGTTTGCATAATGTGCTCTGGTCGTCTTTAATTGTATCTTCGGTAGTTGGATTAGGATTTTTTCTGGCAATCCGATACAGCCTGAGACGTTACGATTCCATACCAAGACTTAAAGCTATTAAACAAGCTGCTGAAACTACTTTTTACTTTTTTATAATATGGTTTCCTATGGTTTTATTTATTTGTGGTAAAATACTATTCTGCAAGAAAGATATGAAATGGGGCAAGACCGCCCACGGTCTGGTTATAGAAGAACAAATCAGACAAGAACACTGTGAGGTATAAATAGGATGATGACAATGACTGATAAATATCAATACGTAAGAGATCATGTAAGAATGGTCCCTGATTTTCCCAAAAAAGGAATTTTATTTCTGGACATAACAACTGCGACTAAAGATGCAAAATCCATGAATATAATGATGGATTTCCTATACGAGCAGTTTAAAAACGAAAAAATAGATTATGTAGCAGGAATTGAATCCAGAGGTTTTATTTTTGGTGCCCCGCTGGCATGCAAGCTCAATGCAGGTTTTATCCCAATAAGGAAACCGAATAAACTTCCGGCTGAAACGATTAAGGAGACTTATTCGCTGGAATACGGAACTGATACTATTGAAATGCATACGGACGCAATAAAACCCGGCGATAGAGTTATAGTGATCGATGATTTACTGGCAACCGGAGGAACTGCAGCAGCAGCTTGCAATCTGGTTAAAAAAGCCGGCGGAGAGGTTGCCGCTGCTGCATTTATTATCGAATTAACACCTTTAAAAGGCAGAACCAAAATAGAAGAAAAAGGGGTTAAGGTTATAACCATGCTTGATTATGATTTGGATTAGAACTATTGCAATTCAAACGGATCATCTTCTTTATAGTAATTCTTTTTGGCTTTCTTTAGCTTCGCATTTCTCTTTTTGACATCCTTAGAGACTGTTTTATACGCATTATCAAGAGAAATTCTCATAAGAGGTTTGTTTGTAGCTCTGTCATTTACAACAAGCCAGTAAGAATGTTTTACATTACTGACCGCAAAAGAAATTTTGCCTGCCCGCCTGTCTCCGGGTTTAAACTGAGAAAATATGAGTTTTGTATCACCAAATATTGAAGGATTATAGACTGTATTGTAATCACTTACAAGAGCTAAATCCATGCCGGCAAAACTTTTATTCGACATATTTGATATTGAAAGAGAAAGTGTAATGGTATTAACCTCTCCAAAGGGATCTTTTTCATAAAGAATATTAACAATTCTAATATCAAGAACAGGGTATTTTTGTTATTTTTTCTTTAACACTTATTCTTTATAAACCGGAAGCTCTACATCTGAAAGAATTTTAACCTTAATTTCATCACCGGGCGAAATTAAAACATTTTTACCTTTTCTGTAAAGGGACATCCCCAGCCCGACGGCACTACCTATTGCAGCACCTCCGGCAAGGGTATAACCTTGAGAAGCTATAGCTGCCTCAATCCCCAATGCTTGTGCTGCTAAAACACCTCCTGCTAAACCGCCTATAGCTGTATAACCTATATCCGTCGCAACAATTTTCGTAGCAGCTTTTATCGGATGAAGCTTTGTGGACATTTTCCCTTCTATAGGAATTTCCCGCCCATCAGGAGTTACCAGGTAATCAAAACTTAAATCCAAATACCCGTCTCTGCCAAAACGTTTTGCTTCACTGGTTTCCTTTATAACACCGTGCGCAACCGTTCCTTTCGGAATAATTACACCTTTATCACCTATTACATCACTTGTTACTTCTGCAAAAAATTCATCTCCTTCAAAAGAAAAACTGCCGTCAAGAACTTGAGATACCGTCATTTCAATTGTATCACGTTTCTCAAGAGTCTCCGTTTTACCTGTGTACATTTTTTCATCAAGCTCAGAATATTCATCATCAAATTCCGCATGTCCTTCAAACGTATCAGGTGCCGCAAACACAAGATTATTAAACAGGAATATACTTATTAACAGAAGCCCAAGTCTCTTTTTCATCATAATCCAATTATACTATTTTCTTAAAATTAAGTCTACAAGACTGATAATAATTCATTATAGACATCAATTGTATCCGGACAAATTTTCAAATTTCTATCCACAAGACTTTTAATAGTATTTTTATAACAAATAAGCATTGCTTTATTTAAACCGTTATCTTCCCTCAGGGCCTCTCTTATAGGTTGCACGTAATCTTCTGTACGGGTTTTAGGCTCAATTTTGTCCGCTATAAAAATTATCTTTTCAAAATCGCTCATATTTTTTTTGCCTATAGTGTGCCATCTGATTGCAGAAAGAATTTCAGGGTCTGAAATTTGAAATTCTTTTTTTGCGACCGAAATCCCGGCCGGTGCATGGTATGTTTTGGGGTTAATTAGTTCTTCTTCTTTAACCTCATTCATTTCTTTTAAAATTTTTAAGAGTTCTTCATTTTTCAAACATTTAGCGCAATCATGTATAAGTCCGGCAAGATAAGCTTTGTCTTTATTCAGCCCAAATTTTTGAGCAAGCTCATATGCGCACTCGGCTGTCCCAAGTGAATGCTCATAACGTTCTTTTGTTAAATTATTTTCCAGCCATTCCTTAATTGGTGTATAGTCCATTTTCTTTTATATAAACCTCTACTCCTTTAGTTGTTTCTATGTGTTCGTTTTGACTCCGTATTTCTGTAGATGAAATATCTATATAGCCCATCGGTGCCACTTCAAAATCATAACCGTTATCAACAAAATACTTGTAATCCGGTTCATCACCGCGTCTTGGGAATACTATAAAATGAACAAGATTTTTTAGTTCATCTATTTTGTACCAGGATTCCAGATTTATAAAAGCATCTGTTCCTATAATAAAATTTAATCTGTCCTGAAGATTATATTTTTCTATCAGCCGTTTTACTGTAATAAGAGAATAAGAAGGCGCATTTGAGTTATATTCAATATCAGAGACTTCAAAATTAGGATTTTTAGAAGTCGCTATTTCAACCATTTTGTATCTATGTTTAGCAAGATTTGAGGAAATTTCTTTATGCGGAGGAATATACGCCGGAACAAAAATAATTTTTTCAAACCCGTAATGCTTAAGCGCAAATTCTGCCATCTTAAGATGGGCATTATGTATAGGATTAAATGTTCCGGGAAAAATACAGATACTCATTTTAGAACCTTTCTAAAGATTATTTTATTATAAAAATAAACAAAATAAAAAACCTGATTCTTTGGAACCAGGCGCTAAGATAAGTAAGTTTGGGGAATTAAATAGTTAAGTAAATTAAGTAAGATTGGATTTGTTTATCTTTTACAGGGTTTTAACTTGGAGCTGCATGAGCGTCTTGGCTAACTACCCTTTCGTTCTTGAAATAAATGTAACTCTTGATTTCAAATCCATTGCAAAGAGCCTCATCTCGTCCATTAGAACATAGGATTTGTCTTCTGCAGGATTTTCTTCTATATAAAATTCTTTTGATATCCTTGTTGCCATTGCATTTATATCGTAACTCTGAAGTAAAGCCATCTTATGCCTCTCTCATCTATTCGTCTTACATATATATAAAGTATATACCAGTTTAAAAATTTCATTGCTTAAAATCTTTGTTACATTTCTTCATACTTCAAGTTTCAAGGTTTTGTTAGTACAATATTTAACCCTTGCCACGACTGTAATTCAGCCACATTTGTAAACATTTGTAAATATTAATCAAAAATCTCTAAAGTTTTTAGAAAATGTGCCGATATACATTATATATCATATATGAGGTGTGTCATGTCTAATTTTACAGTCAACGGAGTATATTCCTATACGAGTTCGAATATTTACTCATATCTTGGAAGAGTTCCTTCAAGCTCTATCAAATTAGAGAGAGCTTTTGACGAATTTAACATTACTCCGACCGGTTCAATTGATGATTTGAAA
>CALUTN010000052.1 GCA_944323665.1 Candidatus Gastranaerophilales bacterium
GTCTTCCTGAGTCATAACTCTTATAAACTCAAAGGGTTCCGGAGTTTTTTGTGAAGCCTCAAACTTTTGGGCAACTTCGGGGTTAACAAGAAAAGCTTTCAGGACTTCTTCACCTTTTTCTGTTCTTGCGAGAACAAGTTTACCATCAATATTAGGAACAGATTCCCCATCAGCTCCTTTTAAAGGCACGAAAGTATTTTTAAGGTAGTGAACTGCGTATTTAATCATAACTTTCTTCCTTTTTGAGTTTTCTGTTCATAAGTTTTGATAAAACTTCCTGCGGAGTAATATCTGTGTAAACCGCTTCATATATGGCGCTTGAGACCGGAACTTCTACTCCGAGTTTTTGGGCAAGATCACAGACGGCTTTAGAAGTCTTAACCCCTTCTGCAACAGAACCAAGCTCATTTAGGATATCATTAATCTTTTTACCTTTACCGAGCATAGAACCCACGGTATAGTTCCTTGACATTGGGCTTGAGCAGGTTGCAATCAAATCTCCCATACCGGAAAGCCCGTACAGCGTTGAAGGGTTTGCCCCAAGCTTTACGGAAAGCCTTACAATTTCAGCCATTCCCCGCGTTAATAAACTGCCCATGCAATTATCCCCGAGGTCCATTGTATGCGCAAACCCGGAAGCAATAGCAATAACATTTTTAAGACTGCCGCCTAATTCTACTCCGATAACATCACTGTTTGTATAGAGTCTGAATCTGTTTGGAACGTTACAGGCTTTCTGGACAAATTCAGCTGTCTTTAGATCTTCGCAGGCAACGGATGCTGCTGTTGGTTTACCTTGAAGAACTTCTTTGGCAAGAGTCGGTCCGGAAAGAATAACTACTTTCTGGTTAGGCAGGACATCTTTTATAACTTCGGACATTCTCATCAGCGTATTTAATTCTAATCCTTTTGATGCGTTTACCAAAGGCGTTTGCGGGTTAATTCCCGCCGCTTTTAATTGTTCACAGACCGGTCTTACACCGCCGGTTGCAACTACTGAAAGAATAATATCAGCCCCTTCAATAGCTTTTTTAAGGTCAGAGGTTATTTCAACCTTTTTATCAAGCTGTACTTCCAGAGGCTTAGAGCAGTGTTTGTTAACCACTAAATCTTCGTTTAAATCAGATTCTCTGCCCCAGACTACTATTTCTTCAAAGTTATTATTCATAAGCCAGGCTAACGTTAAACCCCAGCAACCCGGACCAAGTACGGTTAGTTTCATAAAAAGAAGTCCCTCCTAGTGACTTGTACTAACTATTATACTATAACTAACTCTGAGAAGTCAGAACACCCTTTAAATATTAAATTTTGTAACAATATTTATAAATTTCTTCAAGATTAATAAAAAATTGTCGTTAATAATGTTGATTTGTAATTAGTCATATAATATCCTGGCCTAGAAGGAGTTGTCTTGTTATATTCATTCAGAAACACTGATTCAAACGAGAAAAGCACTTTGGACTTGCCGAATTGCACCATAATAGCTAATAACAAGAAATA
Organism: Candidatus Gastranaerophilales bacterium; assembly: GCA_944323665.1. GTDB lineage: Bacteria > Cyanobacteriota > Vampirovibrionia > Gastranaerophilales > Gastranaerophilaceae > CAG-196. The sequence goes on from CALUTN010000052.1 coordinate 1,501, forward strand.
TGTTATTAAAGATTCTGTTATTCAACTGTTTGAACTGAATAACGATGGTGAAATTACAGGCGATTGCAAAATTGTTAATGATATTCAGCTTTCTGATGAACATGTATCAATATTTACTCAATTGGCATCAATGGATAACTATAAAAGCAGAATTGACACAAACGACTTAAATGATTTATCAAAAAAAGATTTAAAAAGCGAGCTGAAAGAAACGTACGGAGAGGATAAAGATATAAAATTCCGAAAAGTTAAAATCAGAGATTATTCCTTCAGATACAGGGTTAAGAACAAGGAAACAGGTGAAATAGATTATCTGTCGTTTATCGAAAACAGAGAAAGTTTGATTACCCGTATATGGAAAAAGATTAAACCTAAAAAGAAAATAAAATATAAGACTCCCGAATTTCAATATCAAATTGATAATCATGAAACTTTGGAAACTATCGCACTAAAATTTAATGTAACGGAAGAAGAGCTTATTAAAAAGAATCCGGGTTTGATTGACAATCCTAAATTAAATTCCGGCAGTAAAATTATAATACCCGGCATTAAGCATAAAACCAAAGTCCTGGCAGACAATGTTCAAAAAATACCGGAGCATGAATATATCGTGGAGGAAGGTATGGAAAACCCGGCAACTCTGGCTAATTTAATAGGAATTTCACAGTACAGGCTGTTGGAGTCAAATCCGCATTTAAAAACCACAAACAGAAGGGGAGAAACAATTATTAGAGCCCTGGAACCGGGAGAAGCTGTCAAAATTCCTGAATACGAAGTCGTTACTAAATTAAACAAGTCCTCACTTGAAGGTATTTCAGAACAGATAGGTATTTCTAAAGCTTATATAGAAGATATTTTATTTAGTATAGAAGGCAGACATTCAAAACCTGACTTGAAGCCATATTACGATGGCGTAAAAGACAGGCTGCATCCAAAAGGCTACCTGACAATAGGTTTCGGGCATACAGGCAGAGTTTTTGGAATCGAGATGAATTCCAAAAACAAAGATTATATTAAAATAACTGAAGATGAAGCATACCTAATTCTGGCTCAAGATTTGATGATTGCAAAACAGGATGCACAGTACTATTTTGGAGAAGATTTTGACAAGGCACCCCTTTCCGTTCAGGAAGCAATTATTGATATTATTTTTAATAAAGGTATAGAAGGCTTACAAAGAGAAGATTCGCCTTGTCTGAATTTAAAAAACAATCTTAAAAACAAAGATTATACGTCAGCAGCTGCTAATGCCATAGTGGATCCGACAATACGAGGACTGATGAAACGTAATGTTTACAGGGTTATTATGGCTACACGAGACTTAAAACCAAAAAAACGAGCTTTGGCTCTGGAAAAAGCCAGAGAATATTATGAAAAAACCTTGAATAAATTCGCAAAAGATTCATTAACCTCAAGACTACTTGAGCAACATTGGCAAAACGCACAAGAGGGAATTGTTACAGGATTCTTTAAATAGTCTCCGCTAAGATTTGGTAAAATTGGCAAGGGCTCTTCTTAAAACACCGCAACTTTTCCTCAAAAGTTCTTTAGCCTCGTCTTTTGAAAGTTTGCATTGAATCATCAAAATAGCTGTTTTAACCGACCAATCACATTCAAGAAGAGTTTTTAAGGCATCTGTATGACTTACGTCTGCAATTTCTGAAACAATTCTTATTGCTCTGTCTTTAAGTTTTTCGTTTGTCGGTAATAAATCTATCATAAAATTTTCATAGGTTTTGCCAATTTTTATCATAGCACCGGTTGTGAGCATATTAAGAACCATTTTTTGTGCGGTTCCTGCCTTCATTCTGCTTGAGCCGGCAATTACTTCCGGACCGACTTCAACACAAATCCCGAGTCCGACTTCATCAAGGATTGCAGCCTTATGGTTGCAGGTAAGTGCAATAGTTCTGCATCCGATTTTTTCTGCTTCTGATAGGACTCCTAAAAGATATTTAGGGTTCCCGCTTGCGGAAATTGCGACACAGACATCATCTTTTGTCAGAACTTTTGCGTCTTTTATTCCTAAGTCATAGTTATCTTCCGCTCCTTCAATAGAATGTCTTAATGCGGCATCTCCTCCGGAAATAATACCGACAACCATATCAGGTTCGACTCCAAAAGTAGGAGGACATTCAGAGGCATCCAATACACCAAGCCTGCCGGAAGTCCCTGCTCCGAAATAATAAAGTTTCCCTCCCACAAGAAATTGTTTTGCAATAATATCTATTGCTCGGGCGATATTAGCCGTTTCGTCCTCAACGGCACGAGCTACTATCTGATCCTCTTCATTGATCTTTCTTACAATATCAATTGTTGAGAGCAAATCAATGTTTTTAGTATTCTCATTTCTGTATTCAGTAATAATATCGCTCATTCACACACTCCTTCCGACCGGTATACAGCCGTTAACTAAATAATAAACACCTTTTGATTATAGTTTGCTGACTAAACTTGCCATTTCAATAGCGGATTTAGCAGCGTCAGACCCTTTGTTTCCGGATTTTGTTCCGGCTCTTTCTATTGCTTGCTCTATATTATCAGTTGTTAAAACTCCGAATATGACGGGAACTCCTGTTTCAAGTGCCGCTGCCGCAACCCCTTTTGATACTTCTGCACAAACATAATCATAATGTGATGTAGAACCTTTTATTACAGCGCCGAGAGCAATAACAGCATTGTATTTTCCGGATTTTGCACATTTTTTTGAAATAAGCGGAATTTCAAATGCTCCGGGACACCAAACCACATCAATATTTTCATCGGGTACACCGTGTCTTTTTAATTCATCCAAGGCTCCCGAAAGAAGTTTTGCAGAAATAAATTCGTTGAATCTTGATACAACAATACAGAATTTTTCGTTTGTGACAGTTAATAAACCTTCTATAATTTTCATTATTACCCCTTTGTCTAAGTGTGTGTATAACTATTATACACCATTTTTTGAATTTCGTATACAAGATTAAGCTATGTTTATAAACTTGTAACATAAATTCTGTACATGGTAAAATTAAACCTATGCAGAAAGGACAGATTTTTAAGATACATTCTGATTTTTATTATGTAAATTCCGGCGGAGAATCTTATGAATGCAAGCTCCGCGAGATTTTAAAAAAACAGAAGCAAAAAGTCTATGTAGGTGATTTTGTGGAATTTGAAAACGGGGCTATAGAAAAATTGTTACCTCGTTATAATCATATACCGCGTCCGTCTGCGGCTAATATAGACCAAGTTATAATTATATCGGCTGTTAAAGAACCGGAACTGAGTTTTTCACAGTTGAATCGTTATATTGCATTTGCCAAATATCATGGAATTGAGACAGTTCTTTGCTTTAATAAAAATGATTTATCAAATGACGATTCTACAATTGAAAAAGTATTTTCAATATATGAACCTCTCGGCTTTGATATTTTGTTTACATCCGCTATAGAAGGCGATGGAGTAGATGAATTTAAGGAACTTTTAAAGGGTAAAACTTCGGTGCTGTGCGGTGCATCCGGGGTTGGCAAGTCAAGTCTTATTAATGCTGTCAGTCCGGCAGGGATAAATTTGAGGACAAAAGAAGTAAGCAAAAAGACTCAAAGAGGTATTCATACAACTCGTCATTGTGAAATTATAAGTATTGATGCAGATTCAAGGATTGTAGATACTCCGGGATTCAGTAATTTGAAATTTGATTTTTTGCTGCCGGGAGAGGTGGATTCATTATTTGATGAAATCTATAAATATAAGAATAAATGTAAATTTCCTGACTGTCTTCATTTATCCGAGAGCGGCTGTGCGGTTAAGGCGCATCTTGAGAATATAGATGAAACGAGGTATACGAGTTATAAGGAATTCGTTGAAGAAGCCAAAGACTATAAGGAGAGGGTTAAATATCAAGGTGTGAAAACAGAAACTTCTCATAAAAAGATTAATAACAGAACGGCTGCCAAAATAAGTTCAAGAAAAAGACAGCGAGCCAGAAATACTGTAAATCAAAATATTTATAAGGATGTAGAAAATGAAAGAATTGATTAAGCTTGTAGACGAGTATTTGGATAAATATCTTCCTATAAGTTATCCGGAAGATATATTTAAGGCTATGAAGTATACTCTTTCTTTGCCCGGGAAACGTCTTCGCCCGGTTATGTGCCTGGAAACGGCAAGAATGCTTGGCGGGGATATGATGAAAGCTATGCCGACAGCGTGTGCAATTGAGATGCTCCATGTTCAAAGCTTAATCCATGATGACTTACCATGTATGGATAATGATGATTTTCGAAGAGGAAAGCCTTCTAATCACAAGGTTTTCGGGGAAGCAAATGCTGTCCTTGCGGGTGATGCTCTTCTAACTTTAGCACCTCAAACAATTATCGAAAAATCTGCAGGATTAACTTCTGAACAGTTGGTTCAAATTATCCATGAGTACACAAAATTTGCAGGAGCTTACGGCTTAATTGCAGGTCAGGTTGTGGATATTGAATCCGAAGGAGGAAAATATATTAAGTCGCCTGAAGAGACTTTGGACTTTATACATCTTAACAAAACAGCTGTTCTTTTTAGGTTAGCCGTCCGCTGCGGTGCAATAATCGCAAATGCATCTAAAGATACAGCAGAAGAAATGGATGAGTTTGCAAAAAATTTCGGACTGGCTTTTCAGATATATGATGACATTATGGACGAAACTTCTACCTTTGAAGAAATGGGAAAAACAATTGGTAAAGACAAAAACAGCGGAAAACTTACCTATGTGTCATTGTACGGTTTAGAAGAAGCTAAACAGAAGTTTAATTCCATGCTTAAAAATTGTTATGCTATAATTGACAAGTACGATACAAAAGTGATTAAGGAAATTTTAAATAAGATAAAGAGCAGAATATCAGGAGTTTAAATGCAGTTAAGTCAATTTTATAATACGGGATATGAGGTAATTTTTGTAGCTTTTTCTGGAATAATTGCAGCACAGATTATTAAGTTTTTCTTTCATCTGATAGTAAAAAGACAGGTCGATTTAAGATTATTTACAACTACCGGAGGAATGCCGAGTTCTCATGCCGCAGGAGTGATGGGTTTGTCTACGGCGGTAGGTTTAATAAAAGGTTTTGATTCAATAGTTTTTGCTATAGCATTAGGATATGCCTTTATTGTAATGTATGATGCTGCCGGAGTGCGAAGAGCAGCCGGCAAACAAGCTGCATGCTTAAATCGTATTATTATGGATATTTATAAACAAGACTTACAGGAAGCAGGAGGAAAATTAAAAGAATTGCTCGGACATACTCCGCTACAAGTATTTGTAGGAGCCCTGCTAGGCATCCTTTATGCCTTTTATATTCATAACTGTCTTGCTGCTCTTACCTCTTAGCTTAAGGAATCTTTACAAACCTATTGATTTTACAAAGTATTTGAGATAAAATTTCTTTGTCAGAAAAGTAACCCGCAATTGAATACACTTTAAATACCTGAAAAGGTGTTTTTTTCTTTGGTTATTTGATTGCAAAAATATTATAAAAGCAATGTTAGAAAAATAGGAAAGGTATAACATGTCAGAAGAAAAATTAGAGACACAAGTCGAAGAAACTGTTGAAGCTGCTGCAGAAGAAAATACTGAAGCAGTAGTTGAAGAAACAGCTGCAGAAGAAGTTGTTACAGAGCTTCCTGCAAAAAAACAACGTTCAAGAAAGAAAAAAGTTGAAACACAAGAAGTAAAACCTGAATCAGAATGGAAAGAACAGGTTGTTCAAATCCGCCGTGTAACAAAAGTTGTTAAGGGCGGTAAGAAATTAAGCTTTAGAGCTATTGTTATTGTCGGAAACCAAAAAGGACAAGTTGGTGTAGGATGTGCAAAAGCTTCTGAAGTTATTATTGCAATACAAAAAGCAATAGCAGACGGAAGAAAGAACTTAATTACGGTTCCTATCTTCAAAACAACAATTCCTCACCCTATTACAGGTCGTTCAGGTGCCGGTGCTGTTATGTTAAGACCTGCTTCTCAAGGTACAGGTATTATTGCAGGCGGTGCTGTTCGTTCAGTGCTTGAACTTGCAGGTATTGAAAATATTCTTTCAAAATCTTTAGGTTCAAAATCTCCGCTTAACGCAGCAAATGCTACATTAGAAGCTCTTAAATCATTAAGACCGTTCCACGAAGTAGCTAAGAAACGCGGTTTAACAATGGCTGAATTATTAAACTAACAGGCTATTTAAATTGAAGTTTGAAATGAAATAATAAGTATAAGGAAAATAATAAAATGGCTAATTCAAAACAAATAAAAATAAAACTTGTAAGAAGTTTGATTGGATGCCCTGAATCTCAGCGTAAAGTTGCTCAGGCTCTGGGATTAAAGAAACTTAATCAGGTTGTAGAACATTATGAAAGCCCTACAATTATGGGTATGGCTAAGAAAATCTCTCATTTAGTAGAGGTTAGTGAGTAGTTGGTGTATATGGATTAAACTATATTCACTAGTCAAAATTCACTATATCAGAAAGGAAAATAAACATGGCAGATAAAATTACATTAGAAGATTTGAGACCTGCAGAAGGCTCAACAGGAAAATCAAAAAGAGTAGGTCGCGGACGTTCATCAGGATGCGGTAAAACATCCAGCCGCGGTCATAACGGCGAAGGACAGCGTTCCGGAAGAGCTTCAAAAAGAGGCTTTGAAGGCGGTCAGATGCCTGCTTACAGAAGATTACCTAAATTAAAAGGTTTCCAGATAATTAATTCAAGAAATTATGCTGAAATCAATGTTGGCAGACTTGATGCTTTAAACTTGAAAGAAGTTTCTTTGGCTTCTTTAAAGGAAATCAGAAAAGCTCATCCTTCTTGCGATGGTTTGAGGATTCTTGGTAACGGCGAAATAAAAAATGCTATTACTGTAAAAGCTGACTATGTAACACCGTCAGCAAAAGAAAAAATTGAAGCAGCAGGCGGAAAGGTTGAATTAGTATAATGACAGGCGGAATGAGAATGCCGACAACGGCGGATTTGATGTCAATGTGGAATGCTTCAGGCTTGAAAGAGAAGCTTATCTTCACTTTTGCAATGCTTTTGTTATTCAGACTCGGCATACATTTACCGTTGTTTGGTGTTAATAATGAATATTTCTCTAATCTGGCGAGCCAGAATAATATCCTGGGTTTCCTGGATTTATTTGCAGGCGGTGCGCTTAGAAAAGTATCAATTTTTGCGCTGGGTATCGGACCATATATTACGTCATCAATTATCATGCAGTTGATGGCTGTAATTATACCTGCGCTGGAAAAATTACAGAAAGAGGATGGTGAAGCCGGCAGAAGAAAACTTTCTCAGTATACAAGAGTGTTTACTGTTATATTGGCGGCTTTTCAGGCTATGATTTTTATGGCATTTATGGCACATACTAATGCTATTACAGCAGGTGTTAATCATACAATGTTTTATATCTCTTCTGTATTGACACTTACGGCAGGATCAATTCTTGTTATGTGGATGTCAGAATTAATAACCGAAAAAGGTATTGGCAACGGAGGTTCGTTGATAATTTTTGTAGGTATATTATCAGGAATACCTCTTTACTCGTCAAGAACAGCTCAAATGATTGCAGGCACCCCGTCTTTAGGGTGGAATCTGGCGCTCTTATTGTCTATATTCTTCGTAACAATGATTTTTATTGTAATTATGCAAGAAGCAATAAGAAAAGTAATTATCGTTAATCCTAAAAGACAGATTGGTAATAAGGTTTACGGCGGTGTTAATACGTTTATACCGTTCAAGCTCAACCCGGGCGGTGTAATGCCTATTATCTTTGCGGTAGCAATTCTCCTATTCCCGTCAACAATATTGAGTCTTGTCGGGCAGGCAAATTTACCTGAAGGATGGATTTATAATGTTGTAACAACATTGACGAGATTTTTTAATCCGAGCGGTCTGACATACTATATAATTTATTTTATTATGATTGTCTTGTTAACATTCTTTTATGCTTCAATTATGCCTAATATGCAGCCAAAAGAAATTGCAAATAATCTAAAAAAATACGGATCTTCAATTCCGGGTGTAAAACCTGGAAAACCTACTGCAGATGCGTTAGACAACATACTCACCAAAACTACTTTTATAGGAGCTCTGGGATTGGGTATTATTGCACTGGTTCCCGCTTTTGCCAGTTATATCACTAATATAACAACATTGCAGGGTATTGGTGCAACATCTCTAATCATTATGGTTGGTGTCGCACTTGATTTTATTAATCAGATACGAACACACCTGTTGGCAAGAAATTATGAAACATTCTTGAAAGAATAAAAACAAAAGCGGGGGTGCCCCGCTTTTGTTTATTAAGAGTTGTAACAAAATTAATTTCATTTGAAATCATTAACTTTAAAAAGACTTTATTAATATATAAGACATTAACAAACGTTAGAGAGAGCAGAGAAAGATTAAAAGTCCCGGAAACGGGATTTTTTTATGTATGTATAAATTAAAGTAAAAAAAAGCAAGGATAAAAATCCTTGCCCTCTTTTAGAGTAAATATAGTGTTACTTATTATAGTAAGTTCAATGCAATATTTGGAGTTTGGTTTGCAGTTGATAACAATGTAGCTGCAGCCTGTTGTAAAATCTGTGATTGTATAAAGTTTGAAGATTCTTCCGCAATATCTGCATCTTTAAGTGTTGACAATGAAGAAGTAATATTTTCTGTTTGAACATTGATTGATTCAATAGCTGAATCTATTCTGTTTTGAGCAGCACCAAGAGTTGTTATACGGTCTGAAATATTGTTTACAACTTCATCGATTTTATCAAGCATAGCACTTGGCTTGTTACCTGCATCTATGTGGCCATCGACATCCAAACCGGTACATTTTTGAGCAACAGTTTCAATATCCTCTCCAAACAGGGTATTGACATTTGCTTCAGCAAACAACTCTTCATCCAGAACAATCTGACTGTCTGCGCCGCTGTACAAACCTACTTGTAATGATACATCTCCCATTGAACCATCCATCATTTTCAATCCGCTAAATTCGCAGTTTGCAGAAATACGATCAATTTCTTCCAGTCTTGCTGTAATTTCTGATTGAATTGCTTTCAATGATTGTGTACCATAAGTTCCGTTAGCTGCTTGCTCTGTCAAATCTCTTACACGCTGTAAGTGAGAAGTAACTAATGCATAGGTGTCTTCCAAGGTTGTCAGCATGTCTGCGCCTGTTGCAGCGTTGT